>JBLYYU010000078.1:0-6362 GCA_048550275.1 Polyangiales bacterium | reverse complement strand
CGGCGCGTCATCTTCATGAACGAGGCCGATGTGCGCAACGCCGGCCTCGTCCCGGGCGTCCTGGTTGATATTCGCAACGATTTTGGGGGTGAAACACGAATCGCCCCACGCTTCACCGTCGTTTGCTACCCCATTCCAAGAGGCTGCGTCGCCACGTACTTCCCCGAAGCGAACATCTTGGTTCCTCTGAACAAGTACGCCGAGGGCAGCTACACACCCGCCTCGAAAGACGTCATCGTTCGCATCAACGCGAGCGCCTGAGCGGGCTCAAAGTCGCCGCAGGACTTCATCGGCCGCGCGTTCGCCGGACTGAAGCGCGCCTTCCATGTAGCCAATCCATTCGGTGGCCGCCTCGGTTCCCGCCCAGTGGATTCGGCCCTCGGGCTTCCGCAGATGCGCGAAGGAGCTCGTGAGAACGCCCGGTGGCAAGCCGCCGACCGGACAACCGCGCGACCATGGCTCCGCGCCCCAATCGAGCTCGTGGTATTCCTGAATCGATCCCGCCTCGTCGCCGAAGTATCGCTCGAGTGCATTGATGACTCGACGTTTTCGGTCGGAGAGCGGCTGCGCAGCCCATTGGCGCGCTTGGGTTCCAACTACGAAGCCAAGCAAGGCGGGCTGCCGCCCATCGTGCGAGGTGTTGTCGTAAACGATGCTCAGCGGCCCATCGGAGCTCACGACCTCACCAGAGAAGCCCGCCTCACGCCAGAACGCTCGCTCGTACGTGACCAAGACCTTGACCGCTGCGCCCATCGCGAACCTCTGCGTAACCTGATCGCGACCGACCGAAACGGGAGGCTGATACTCGATGCGCCCCGCGAGCGGTGGCGGGACCGCCACGACGCCATAGCGCCCGCCGAAACTCTTTCCATCGGCGACGATGTCGACGCCATCCTTGCTTTGGAGGATCTTTCGAACCGGGGTCCCGAGAACGAGCGAATCCCCAAGCTCTTTGGCCAGCGCGAGGGAAATCGCCTGAGCCCCGGGGATGAAGCGATCCTGCTGGGCGCCGCCTCTTGCCTCCGAGAGGCGGAGCATCCCGCCACCTGCGTTGAGGTACATGAGAAAATAGAGCGCGGAGAGCTCCCGCGGTTCTGCGCCGAAAATCGTTCGAATCGCGGCGTCCATGACCGCGCTGATCTTGCTCGATTTCACGAAGCGAGCGCGCCAGGTTTCGAGCGTCTCGCCATCGAGCTCGTCGGCACCCTCCGCGGTCATCGGGGCGCTCGGTGAAACGCGTTTGCGCACCCGCTTCAAGTAGGCGAGCGCGCCCTGCATCTGAATCAGGTTGGGTATCGACATCGAAGGAATGGACCGCTTGTAGGTCGACACCTTTCCTTCGACCTCGAGCACTTTCTTCCCGTCGGTGAATGTCGGGAAGGTGCCAATACCGAGCTCGTCCGCGAGCGCGTGCACGCGCTCCTGCCCCGGACCGATCCACTGACCACCCACGTCGAACGTCGCATTGCCGATCTTGTCACTTCGGGTGCGCCCACCGACACGATCGCGGGCTTCAACCACGAGCACGGACGCGCCCTGAGCCCGAAGCCTGCGAGCCGCGCAAAGGCCCGAAAGCCCAGCACCAACAACTACGACATCCACCCGATCGGCCATCGCTACGGTTATAGTACGCGCCCGCGGGACTATTCAATTTTGCTGATCTTCTTCTTCTGAAACCGCTTTCGCCGAGACTCCGTTCGCTGCTCGAACGATTGATCGATCAGGAAGATCTGGTCGCTAGTCGATAGAGCTCGCAAATGCCCAGGGGTTTTCGGGCGAAGGTCCGGCCGGTCGCGCGTGTCCAGCTGTACGAGGAAATCCGTCTCCGGCGGGGCTGAGGTCGAAAAGTGAGCGATGCCCGATGAGTTGGTTCGCGCCACTATCTCGCCATCGAGAAGAACCGGCAGATCGTCGCCGTTCGTAGCCCGTACGATGAAGACGGCGCGCCGCTGCAGCGGCCGGCACCGAAGCGTGATCTGCAGCGGGCCCGCATTGGAAGTGTCAACTCCACCGAACGGTCGCAGTCGAAGGAGCCGAGAACCCGATGCCACTTCATGCCCCGTCGGACAGTCATGCTCGAGCCTCAAGGCCGACCCAACACGATCGGAGATCTCCGCCGTCAACGAGCCCGTCGAGTCGGTTTCCCCAAGAGGCCGCCCTTCGAGATAGACCTTCACGCCAGCAAGGTGCAGACCTGGGTCCGATTCGACGACGAACGTAACGGAGGTCGCGGACCGAGTCTGGTGTTTGGCGCTACATGCTGGGATAGCGGCCACCGCGATTGCAAGCAGCAGGAAGCGGTTCATGGGCATGCACCTGGGGTCCCTCCTGTCCCGAGACCGCAGCCCAAGTTGCCCCGGAGAACGGCCACGGCATCTCGATATGGAGAGAAGTCCGGGAAATGCTGCGATAGGGCTCGGTACCGCGCCAGCGCGGCGGGAAAATCGTTCGAGGCGAACGAGCTGACAGCTTGGCGCTCAATGAGCTCGCGATCGAACACTGCGGTCCGGAGTGCGAAGTCTTCGCTAGCGGCCGCTGAGACCTTCGAAGGCTGCACGCGAGACGGTTGCTGCGCTATTTCGGATGCCGGCTGGCGACGATTCGACACGGCAATGGCGTCGACCGATTCGCGGAGAGCGTTGGCGATATCCCACTGCTGGTAGACGATCAGCGCAAGGCCGAGCATGGCGAATACAGGAACGAAGCTCTCGAACGCTCGTCGCTTCATATTCAAGGCCGCCGACGATTGTGCCAGTTGCGATGTTTGCGGCTCCCGAGGAGCGCCGTGACAGCCGGCGGGTTCGGTGGAGGCTCGCGCAGCGCGGCGCCCAGCGAACCGAGGGTCGACCAGCGTCCGTTCGTCGTCCAGCTCAGAAACAATCATGGTCGAGATGTCGTTCATGCATCGCCTCCTGCCTCTGGAGAACGCTCGAAGAGCGGACGAAGTTGATAGCCGCCGCTTCGATCGTGGCCGACAACGCGAGTGACGTGGGTCACATACCGAGAGCCGTTGGAGCTCCGCGCGACCTGAACAATGGTATCGATAGCCGAAGCGATCTGAGCGCGGAGCACGTTTAACGGCATGCCCACGTCGCTCATGAGCGCCATGGTTTCGAGTCGGCTCAGCGTGTCGATCGGAAGCGTCGCATGAACGGTAGAAAGGCATCCGCGGTGGCCCGAAGTCATCGCTTGAATCAAATCCAGGGCTTCTCCGCCCCGTATCTCGCCGATCACAATCCGGTCGGGACGCATCCGCAAACTGGCCCGAAACAAATCGCGAATCGTCACCGCGCCACGCCCCTGCGGTCCCGCCGGTCGTGACTCCAACTGGACCACGTGCGGCAGGTGAATCTGAAGCTCCTGGGAGTCCTCGATGACCACGAGGCGCTCGTCCTTGCAGGCTTCCGACGCAAGGGCGCTGAGCAGAGAGGTCTTCCCCGAGCCGCTGCCTCCCGCGACGAGGACATTGTCCTTGTTCCGGATGGCGCTGGCGAGGGTGCAACGCGTCTCGGGCGAGAACGCCCCGAGCTCGACGAGGCGTTCGAGACTCAGCTGCTGGCCGCGAAAACGGCGGATGTTCACGACCGGGCCCGTAGGGGCTGCTGGAGGAATGATCGCCTCGACTCGGGAGCCGTCGGGAAGCCGGGCCTCCAGAATCGGCTTTTCGGCAGTCAACTCGCGTCCGACGAACTGAGAGAGGTTTCGCAGTGCGGACATCAAGTGGTGCTCGGAAGGAAAGCGGCTGTTCGTGAGCCGGAGACGGCCCTGCTCTTCTACGTAGATCTCGTCGTAGCCGTTGATCATGATCTCGCTCACCGAGTCACCTTCGAGAAAGTGCAGGATGGGCGAGAACAGGGAGGAAACGGTCTGATCGAAGACGTGACGAGGAACGGTCACTTAGCAACCCCCTGCGAAAACCCTTCCCGTTCTGAACCCAGGACGAAAATCGGACCGGTGGTGGATTGCGCGAGTTCGTCGAGCAACGATTTGGCCTCGGCCGCATGACGGCCTTCGGGGCTCAAGCGCAAGTACTGCTCGAGGTGCGCCCGGGAAAGACCGGTGTCAGTCCCTTGCGTCCGGTAGAGCATCGCAAGTCGATAGTGGGGTAACGATTGGTCGGGGTCCGCACGCACGATACGCTGGAGCTCCGCTTCGGCACTGGCGACGTCGCCCAGGGCTTCATGGATACTCGCGACGACGAGACGTAGGGGCCAATGCCGGGGGTGATCTCGCAGGTGCTCGCTAGCGTGGTTGAGCGCCGACTGGTACCGATTGGCCAGCACACAAACCCGAACCAGCCAGTACGCAACGGCGGCCTCGTCGTGCCCACGGTCTTGCGCCGCGCTCACGTATTGCTCTGCGCGCAGGAAATCGCCCGAGCGCGCGTGAGCCACGCCAAGCAGGAAAAGGTCTTCCGCACTGACCCGCGTCAGCTCGGCCTGGAGATCGGGAGCGCGGTGCACCATCTGGTGATGGCAACCAGCGGCAGCGGCCAGACACGAAGCGAGCAAGAAACCAAGCGGTCGCCTAGGGCTGGACGCTAGCTCTGGCGGCGATTCTTCCGATGTCGTTCTTGAGCCAATCGACATAATCGTGCCTCCTCAGATGGTCGGTTAGAAGAAGTAGGCGGCGGCTTTCGCTGAGCGCGTCTGACCAGCGTTCTTGCTGCAGAGCGTTGACGAGATTCAGCCGTGCCGCGGCATAGTCCGAGCTCACTCGAGACGAGAGATCGCTGCGAATGCGTCGGACTCGGTCGGCATCAGTCGCGGCTCCGATGCTCCGGTAGCAAGCTTCCGCAACTTGGAATCGCTCCACCGCTCGAACACCATCGCTTGGGCTGTAGGCATAGCGGTCGGCCCGAAGGAGCCCAAGCTCTTCGGCGCGCCTGCCATTCGCGAGAGCAGTGCCACTCTGCGGACAGGGTGCCTGTCCGGCGAACAGATCCGGGTGCTCAGCCACCGGCGCGATGCCCGGGTTTACCTGACTTCCATCCATCGAGCGGACGGCCGCCAATAGGGCGGCCACCGAGAGGGCGGCAACCAAGAAGACGTTTCGCCTGCTCCAGGAAAGACCGGTCATGCGGGACCGAGCCCTCCGGTCATGAAACGGACGGCGACCGGACCGAGAAGGAGAACAATCACGCAGAGAAATATCAGGGTCATGGGACCAAGAAGCAGAAGAGCGGCTTCCGACGCCGTTTCCTCCGCCGCGATGCTGCGTCGAAGACGCTGGGTCTGCGCCTGAATCGTGAGAACCGTTGCAAGCGGGGTGCCCTTCTGCTCGGCCTGAACGACACTGCTGACGAATTCGCGGACCTGATCGGTCGGAACGCGAAGTGCGAATCGCTCCATCGCGCTTCTGCGGGTGTGACCGAGGTCGATCTCTTGCAGAATGCGGCTGAACTCCTCGATAACCGGGTCGGCCGAATCGGACGCGCTGTCTACGATTCGCCGGAGCGAGCCGGGAAAGTCGAGCCCCGCGCCCATGCACATGGCTGCGAGCTCGACCGCGGATGGAAGCGCCCGGCCGACGGCACGCGCGCGTAGTTGAGCGACACCGGCCACTCGGAACCAAGGAACGCACACGCCCAGGCCGACGCCGATGAACGCGTACGGCCCACTTGCCCCGAGGAACTGGCAAACGAGGAGGGCGCCGCCCCCGAAACCGAGGCCTCCGAGAACGCAGATCGCGACCAGCTCATCTTCGGACAGCCCGAGGTAGTCGCCCGCGTGCATTACCGTCACTCTGGCTCTTAGACGAACCTTCTCCATTGGAAGGAGAGACAGCCATCCCGCAAGCACCCTGAGCAGAGGCTCCGTCCATGGAAACACAACGCCGTCGCGAAGCGCTCTAGCTCGATTGAGACCTCGGGCGCCCAGAGCCGGACGTTCGACAGGCGGTATTTTGGCGAGCTGGAACGCTAGCGTCGAAATCGCGCCGGTGATCGCAACGAACCCGAGGACGAGGAGTGTGTTCGCCCCGACGCTCACAGGTCGGCCCTCGCTATCTGGTGTGCCCACAGGGTAGCGACCGTCCATACGCAGGCGCAGGCGCCCAGAATCGCCCGCCCAATCTGATGATTGAGCATCGGATCGAACCAGGACGGGTTGAGCCAGGCTATCATGATGCTGAGAAGAAACGGAACCGACGCGAGAACGAGCACTTGTCCCCGCCCCTCGGCGGTCTTCGTGCGAAGCACACCCTCCAGCCTCGCCGATTCTCGCAACGCGGCCGATGCTCGCTCCAAGGTCCGTGGCTGGTCGCCGCCGGTCTGGCGAGCCACTACGATCGTCGCAAGCGCTCCCTATATCTGCGTGCTGTTGATCCGTTGCGCTACAGCATGGATTGCGCGGTCGAGCGGT
>JBLYYU010000077.1:0-23498 GCA_048550275.1 Polyangiales bacterium | reverse complement strand
TCGAGAGGTGAAAGGTCGAGCGGCCCTTCGGCGCCGTCTTCGAGCGAGCGGAGCAAAGTGTTCAGCACCCGTATTGTGGGATCGGGGAGGAGGAAGTTCTCAGTCTGCTCCTCCGCTCGCCGGAGACGGCGCACCAGTTGCTGCATCACGCCCTCGCCGAGCTCCGGCCGCCGCCGAACCAGAGCCCGAAAGGTGTCGCTTTCGATAACCAGTGCTCGAACCGGTTCGATGGCCCGGGCCATGGCGCTGCGATGCGACCCCGGAACGAGGGCCTCCTCGCCGACGATCTCCTCGACGCCGTAGACCCCGATGCTCCGCTCGACGCCGCGCGCTCGCTTGAAAAGCTGAACCTGCCCCTGGCGGATCAGATACAGCTCGCCGGCCGGGGCGCCCGCATAGTAGAGGGTCTGGCCGGCGGAAAAACTACGATAGAACGCGTCGATTCCGTGCTCGTCGACCGAATCCGCCATCCAATGTAGTTAGCCCGCGAGGTCCGAGGCCCGCAACTGCTATTCGGCGAGGTGACAGGCGACTTCGTGCCCCGGCTCGAGGATACGAAGCGCAGGAACCTCGCGATCACACAGGCCTTTCTTTGCGATCGGGCAGCGGGGATGAAAGGCACAGCCCGACGGTGGGTCGAGGGGGCTCGGCACGTCGCCTTCGAGGATCAGACGCCGTTTTCGCGCGCTTGGATCGGGATCGGGTGCAGCGCTGAGCAGGGCCTCCGTGTAGGGATGACGCGGATGGCTGTAGATCTGCTCGGACGTGGCTTGCTCGACGACGCGACCGAGATACATCACCGCGACGCGACGGCTAACGTGCTCGACCACGTGCAAATCGTGAGCGATGAAAAGGTAGCTCAGCCCGAACTCTTCTTGCAGGTCTCCGAGCAGGTTCACGATCTGAGCTTGGATCGACACGTCGAGCGCGCTGACCGGTTCGTCGGCGACGATGAAGCTCGGCGAAACCGCGAGGGCGCGGGCGATGCCAATGCGCTGTCGCTGCCCGCCCGAGAACTCGTGTGGGTAGCGCCGCATGTGCTCGGGTCGGAGACCGACGCGCTCGAGCAAGGCGGCGATGCGCTGCTCCTCTTCGGAAGCTGATTTGACGGTCGAGTGAAGGCATATGGCTTCTGAAAGCGCGGCGCGCACAGTCATGCGCGGATTGAGCGAGCTGTACGGATCCTGGAAGATGATCTGCATCTTGCTTCGGTACGGACGAAGGGCCGACTGCGACAGATCGGTGATGTCGGTTCCCTCGAAGTAAATGCGCCCGCTGCTTGGTTCTTGAAGACGGAGCAGCAGTCGGCCGAGCGTGCTCTTCCCGCACCCTGATTCTCCCACCAAGCCTAGGGTCTCGCCTGGCATCACGTTGAAGCTGACGCCATCGACGGCTCGCAACTCGGCGTGTCCTCGCCCGATCCCACGCGATGGGCCGCGAAACGATTTGCGCAAGGACTCCGCGCGCACGATTGGCTGTTCGCTCATGCGCCTGCCTCGACGTGGAAGCAGGCGACCTCGGATCGACCGATCTGGCGGAGCGAGGGCTCATCGACCCGGCAGTCGCTCGCGACCGAATCGCAACGGTCTTGGAAACGGCAACCACTCGGCAACTGGCGCAGGTCGGGGACGATGCCGGGAATCGTCGGCAGGCGCTCACCTCGATTGCGCGCGCTCGGCAAGCTGCGTAGCAATCCGCGCGTGTAGGGGTGCTGGGGCGCGTCGAAAAGGACCCGAGTTTCCGCGTGCTCGACGATTTTGCCCGCGTACATGACGGCGATCTCGTGGGCGAACTCCGCCATGACGCCGAGGTCGTGGCTGATGAAGATGATGCTCATGCCGAGCTCTTCCTGGAGTGAGCGCAGGAGGTCTAGGATCTGCGCCTGAATGGTGACATCGAGCGCGGTCGTAGGCTCGTCGGCGATGAGCAGGCGGGGCTCGCAGGCGAGCGCCATCGCGATCATCGCGCGTTGACGCATGCCGCCGGACAGGGTGTGCGGATAGGAATCGACGCGTTCGGATGGCGCGGGGATCCCCACCAAGTCGAGCAGCTCGATCGCTCGTGCCTTCGCGGCGCGCCGGCTCAGGCTCTGATGGAGTCGAATCGCCTCCACGATCTGCGAACCGACGGTGTAGACCGGGTTGAGCGAGGTCATCGGCTCTTGGAAGATCATCGAGATGTCGTTTCCTCGCAGGCTCCTCATCTCCGATTCGGGCAGACGCAGCAGATCGCGCCCGGCGAAGACAGTCTCACCTTTTTCGATGAAACCAGGCGGGCTCGGAATCAGCCGCATGATCGACAGGCTAGTCACGCTCTTGCCGCAGCCGCTCTCGCCGACGATGCCGAGTGTGCGACCAGGAAACACGTCGAATGAGACGTCGTCTACCGCCCTCAGGTAGCCCTCATCCGTCTCGAACGCTGTGACCAAGTGGCGCAGGCTGAGCAGCGGTTCCGTCATGCGGCGCTACCTTAGCACCAGTCGCGGAATGCTCGGCTTTTCATGAACAGGGGGCGAATTCGACCGGCATGCCCGGGCTCGGCACTTGTCGAAACGCCTCCTCCGGCACCGCGGGATTCAGCGAAATCGATTTCACTCGGACCGAGGTGTCCGCGTCGTTGACCTCGTCGATGAACCGCACGGTCGTCGGGAACGACTGCCCGTCGACCTCGATGTAATCGTCGTACGTCGCCTCCCAGCGCTTGTCGCCGTTCGGGGCGCGCTCGACGGATTGACGGAGCGTCAGTCGCTGCTCACCGGGCGCCTTGCCGAGGTCGCTTTCGTTCACCGAGAACGCGACCTCCTGCGTCGAGCCGTCCTCCGCGCTCAGGGTCACGACGTAGCGGCCGTCGCGGCACTGCATCGATCGACCTGTCGCCTCGATCGTCGGGGTGTCGCCGGTCAGGAGACGGAGGACGTTTTCAGCGTCCACCGAAATCCCCAAGAGGCGCGCAATGTTTTCCGGGCAAGTGGGACCGTGAAGAAATGTGCCTTCGCGCAGGTCGCTGAGCTGGAAGCTCTCGCCATCGCTGGTCAGGATGGCGGCGGGCCCCACCTGGGTCATGACGTCGAAGCGCACGCGGTTCGGGCGTTCGAGAAACATGAGGACGGTCCCACGCACGCGGCCGTTACGCCCCCATTGCGTGACGCGCGCCTCGGCCTTGATCGACCGCCAACCCGCTTGGCGGCTGGCGTGATCCTCGAGTGCGCGCGCTGCGTCGGTGCGTGCTTGCACGGGACAGGCCGGCGCCGACTTGCAGCCGAACGCCACCGAACAAAGGACGAGCAACGCCGTGAGGAAGGCGCGCGTCACTAGTTGTTTAGCGCTCCCATGTCGATCCAGTCTTCGACCACGTCGACGAGGGCCTGGCTGATCAGCTGAACGGGCGGCATAGAGTCGCCGCAGTCCTGCTCGCCCCGCATCTTGTCGAGCATGATCGACGCGCCCGGGTTGAAGGGCACCACGAGGCTACCCTGCCCTACGCACTCGCCGTTGATCGAGGCCAAGACGTTGACGACGGCGGAGTGGGATTCGGCCGGCCAATTGCTCGTGTCGGCCGTGTCTGAACCGGTGAGGTTCAAGGCGGCGAGCCCAGACGGGCTGGCCCCTCCCGGAATCTGACCGCCGAGCGGGTTGTCGGGGTTCTGGTCGGTGTTGCTGTTGCTCGGCCCGTGACAGATGACGCAATCGCGGAACATGATGCTCCAGTAGAGTTCGCTCCAGCGGGGCTCGGGGAGACCTCCCTGCGGGCCGTTGTAGTAACAGATCTCGTCATCGACACTCGCGCAGGGCTCCAGCTCCAGCGCGGTCGACGGCGCGACCTCGGAGCGCGCGACCACGGGCGCCTGGCAAGCCAGCCAGTTGCGGACGATCTCCTGCGCCTCCGCGGACTCGATCGGCGGGAGCTCGGCGCCGTCGGATTCCCGAAGCCAGGGCGTGTTGTCTCGAACACTGCGTCCCGCCTCGCCGGGCGGCATCGCGCCGGCGCGGATCTCCTGAATCATACCCTCGGCCCAACTTCGAACCTCGTTCTGATTGTGCTTCAGGCTGGTCAGGCGGTCGCAGTATGGAGTGTTGGTTTGCGCGTCCGTGCAACTCTCGAGCGGTGGAGCGCACTGCGGGTCTTGCAGCTCGCTGCACGCGAGGCCGACGTCGAAATTGAGGCCGGCGGGCACGCCGATGCGTTCGGCGCCCACCGCGGCCGGCGCATGACAGAAGGCGCCGTTGCCGCAGGTCGATTGGACCAGCGCCTGCCCCTCGTACATCGGCAAGCCATCGGTGACGCGATACGCGAGGTCGAACGCGGCGGGTCCCGGTATGTCGCGGCCGTCGGCCGTTTTGCCATCGAGATTGCACTCGCCGAGGTCGCGCTTGCATCCGAGCAGACTGCTACAGCAGAGCCCGGCCAAGAGACCTACGAGGGAGTACGAGAGAAGGCGACCGCCAAGCATGTGCTGCGGAAATTGGGTCTGATGAGGTGCGGAGTCAAGCGAGTTGCGAGAACGCGCTCAAGCCGCGGGCCGAAGGTGCTCGAGACGCTCGCGGAGCTTCTGGCGGGCTCTGACCTCGAGCTGCCGGACCCTCTCCTTGCTGACGCCCATCTCTCGGCCGAGGGCCTCTAGTGTGCATGGCTCGTCGGAGAGAATGCGCGCTTCGACGATGCGCTGTTCGCGATCGGTTAGACTGTCCATCGCCGAGTCGAGTGCGGCCCTCACCTGGCCAACGGCCTCGGTCCGCGCGACGGACTCCTCAGGCGTCGGCTGCTTGTAGCTCATGCGTTCCATCGCGGTGGGCGCGTCGGTCACGCTCGCATCGAGGGACATGTCGCCTCGGGCGAGCAGCGGCCAGAGCTGCTTGGCCCTCGTCAGCGGCATGCCGCTTTCCTCCGCCAGGGCCTGCGGCGATTCCACCGCCTTGCGGCGGAAAGCGCGCATCGCGCGACGCTCGGTCCGAGTCGTGCCCAGGCGAACGATTCGGTAAGACCGCACGACATAGTCGCGAATCTCCGCGCGAATCCAATACGCCGCGTAAGTGATCAGCCGGCACTTCTTCTCGGGATCGAACTTCGAGGCCGCCTTCAAAAGGCCGAGGTTGCCCTGCTGGACGAGATCCTCCAGGGGAACGCCCCAACGCCTATACTCGCGCGCGATCGCGATGACGAAGGGCAAGCTCGATTCGATCAAGCGCGCCCCCGCCGATTCATTGCCGTCTGCCCAGCTCTGCGCGAACTCTCGTTCGGTCTCAGCATCGAGGATCTCGACCCGCTTGAGGGAAGCGCGGTATCGGTCCAGTGCGGTGGCCGTGATTACTGTCGCCATGACCGGCCGCCATTGCACTATCTGTGCCGACCAGAGCCGCATCGAAAACGCGGCAGAAATCACTACGCACGGCCTCCGTGCCGCGGCGTTTTGCCACATGCGGCCGCCTCTTTGCCGCAGTGCGTCGCGCAAGCTTGACACCTCCGGCGCAAATCTCGCGCACGTGCAAAAACGCTGGATTTTTACGGGTCTGCTTTGCTGGGGGGGCCAGCTATGCTAGTTTTCACCCGTGGAAGTCGTCCTTCGCAAAGTGGGCCGGAAGCCGGGTCGTGCCGTCGTGGGGCGCCTGCTGCGACCGCCCCGCAAGGGCTCCGTCGTCGTCATCGAGTTTGCCGATGGGCTGCACGAGTACGTCACCACTCCCGTGAAGCGCGTCCTGCAGCTCTGCGGAGAGGACGGGCTGGACACCTATTACCTGCAGACCGCCAACAGCCGCTACCGCCTCGAAGTTCGCTCGACGGAATCAGGCGTGGTCGATCAGCCTGTCGCGAACTGAGTCGAGCTCGATAGGAGCGCCCCGAGCTTGCCGACGAGTCCGTCGAGCACGGATTGGAGCTGCGCAAACTCGCGCTTCTTGATTTCGCTCGAGGCCTCGTCGACGTAGAGCGCGCGGTTGAGCTCGATTTGAATGGCGTGTTGGCCGCGCTTGGGTGCACCGTAGCTTGAGGTCGTCCAGCCACCGCGGTACGGGTCGTCGTGCTTGACGCTCAACCCCGCCTCTCGAAAATGGGATTCGACGAGATCGATGATGCGCCCATCGGCTGTGGAGCGGCCGCGCGAACCGGGAACGACATCCGCCCGGCGCACCCGACCTCCTCCGAGCGTGCGACGACCCAGCGACGGCATGGAGTGCGCGGCGAGGATCAGGACCCGACCGTGCTGCTTGCGGATTTCCGCGGCCACATCGCGGAGCGCTTCGTGATAGGGGTCGTAGAAGCGCTGGAGCCTTCTGCCGAACTGCTCGACCGTGAGCGGCGTTCGCAGAAGCGGGGTGCCATCGGTTTGGGCGCGCCAGACGACGCCGCGCGCAGGGATGTGCCGCGCCCTGGGATGCCGGGGAACAGCTGCGGAATCGACTTCGTCAGGACCTCGGTTGAGATCGACGACGTAGCGGGAGACCCGTGACACCAAGAGTGTCGCGCCGCTCTCGGGAGCCCGCTCGTAGAGTTGGTCCACGTAGATGTCCGAATCGCGCAGTACCGAAAGAGGGGTGGCTTCGATTTCAGACTCGACTTCCGGCGGGACCTGCAGCCCCGAGTGGGGCACCTCGACGAGTACTGGGCTCGGAGCGGTCTGCGGATGGGTTAGCTCGACGTAGGTCACAGGCGGGGACTCAGGCGCTGAACGATTCTCGGAACGGCATCTGCGAAGGACTCACCTTGGTCCGAACCAGCCCACACGCAAGCCCCAAATAGAGCGAGCGATAGGCCGGCTCGAGATCTCCACCCGAGGCGCTCTGCCTGGCCAAGATGCCGCCGAGCGTCGTGTCCCCGGAAATCGAGTCCAGCACGCTCACCCAACGGGGGTCGAGGCGGAACGTCAAGAGCGGCTGCCCATCTTCGCAACGCTCGAGCACCCGCTCGCGCAACGGATCGAGGACCGACTCGATCTCTTCGAGATGTGCTGCGCGCGCGGCGTCCCGAAGAAGCTCGTACGGATCGAGGCCCATGGGGAACGTTTCTTCGTGACTGCGCGCACCACGAACGAACGCCCACTCACCGCGCCGCCATTGAAAGGCTTCCATCAGACGGCCTTGAACTTGGTTTCCGATCGCGCGGAAGAGCTCGACGGGGCGCAAGATGCCAAGACCCACTAGTGCATCGCCGAGTCGCCCGCCGTGCTTGGGAAGAAGCGCGAGGGCCATCTCGATTTCCATGCGAAGGCACTGTCCCGTGGCGACCAGGTACTCGCCAAGAAGCTCTGACTTGTCGGTCGATGCAACGAACTCGGGCCGGCCGTCGACGAAGTAGATTTTCTTTCGTCTGTTCCGCTGCCAGAGGTGAAGAACGCCGGTCTGTTGCTTCGCGATGATGTCGTAGAAGACCGGCAACAGGGTCGCGGAACGGAGCTGCCCTTGCTTCTCTGCTTGTGCGAGCTCCTCGAGCTTCCATTGAAGCCCTGGCGATGTGACGAAGCGCGTGAGCTCGGGGAGCTTCGACGGGTCGATGTACGTCCCGTCGGCTTTCGAGATCTTGCTACTGCGGCTGTCGATGACGCCGGTGGTGAGAAGCTGGATGAGACGTGGGTAGCTCATCGGGCCCATGACGCTCCCGTCGGGGAGTTGCACGCGGTAGATGGTCGGCGAGGTGACGGCCTGCGGGCCGATCAGCTCCTGCCCCCCGTGATGCATGAGATCACTGTCGACCAGCGCGGGGACCCTGGCGTCTGGCAGATGAACCTCGGGGGCATCGCCTTCGATCAGGTTGAGCTGAGCCAGGAACCGGGCGACCCGGTCCGGGCCGTGACCCATCCCGCGGCGTCGCATCACTTCGGCGCAGGCCTCGGAAAAGGCGCCGGCCGTGGGCCGCTCCTTCGGGTCACGCTGGAGCCCGCGGAGCACGAGGGCCCGGATGTCCTGGGGGATGCGTCGTTCGCAGCGGGCGAGGACGCGCAGATCCGCGTCGCGAATCTGAAGAAGCACGTTGAGCTCGCTCTCTCCTTGAAAGAGTGGCTCCCCGATCAGCATTTCGGCGAGCACCGTGGAGAGCGTGAACACGTCGCTCTTTCCGCTGAGGTCCTTACCGAGCACCTGTTCAGGAGACATGTAGCCGAGCTTGCCGCGAACCTGCCCGTCTTCCGTCGTAGGGGCGCGGCTTCGGACTGTGGCGATGCCGAAGTCGGTCAGCTTCACGTGCCCTGTCCTACTAAGGAGGATGTTGGCTGGGCTCACGTCGCGATGAACGAACTCGAGGGACTGGCCATTTTCATCGACGGCGTGGTGCGCGTACTCGAGCGCCTGCGCGGTCTGATAGGCGATGTGCAGCGCAACGTCCCAGGGAATCGGCGAATCGGAGGGCGCCGCCCGCAGAAGCCGGCTCACGTTCGAGCCGTCGACGAGCTCCATGACGAGCACCAAGTCGTCGCCCAGTGTGCCGAAGTCGAAGACCTGAACAATGTTGGGGTGCTCGAGCAGGGCGGCGAGGCGCGCCTCGTCGATGAACATCCAGACGAAATCCGGATCGCTCGAAAACTGCGGAAGAATGCGCTTTAGGGCCACACGCTTCTGAAAGCCGTGCAGGCCTTCGCGCCGCGCGACGAAAACCTCCGCCATTCCCCCCGCCGCTAAGCGGCGCTCGATGTGGTACGGCCCGAGCAGCGGCCGTTCTTCAGTCACGCATCCCTCCGCCAGTCCCCGCCCCCTCCATCATAGGCCGGTCGGGCGACTCATGTCAGCTTACCCCAGGTTTCAGCCAGAGCGGAACAGTTGGGGAGGCCCTTTGATCCTGCTTATGATGAATTCGCCGACTCGGTACGGGGGAACAATGGGGATTGTCCGAAAGACTTCGCGCTCTAAGAAAACAAAAGATCCGCTTCTCGGCAAGGTTGTCGCGGGGCGCTATCGGCTGGAATCGCAGCTTGGCGAAGGTGGGATGGGCGTCGTCTATAGAGCGCGCCACGTCCTGATCGATCGCGTCGTCGCGCTGAAGTTGATCCGGCCGGATCTTCGAGGCGAGACGCACTTGCGAGCTTGGATGGTGCGCGAGGCGCGCGCCGCGAACCGAGTCGACCACGCGCACATCGTCGACATCCACGACGTCGGTGAAACCGAAGATGGTGAGCTCTATCTGGTGATGGAGTACCTCATCGGCGATTCGCTCTCCTCTCAGATCGCCAAAGGCCCCATGCCGATTGCGCGAGCGGTCGACATTCTAGAGCAGATGACTGCTGCGCTTGCGCGTGCACACGATCTCGGCGTCGTTCACCGCGATCTAAAGAGCGACAACATCATGGTAACCGCGCGCGGCGGCCGAAAAGATTTCGTGAAGATCTTGGACTTCGGGCTTGCGGCGTTGACGCGCGACCCACGTCTTGCGCCAAAGGGCGCCGTGTTCGGAACGCCCGAGTACATGTCGCCCGAACAGGCGCGCGGCGAAGACGCGATTTCTTCGAGTGACCTCTACGCCTTGGGCGTTTTGTTTTTCGAGATGCTGACGGGACGGCTTCCGTTCCGTTCGGGAGATCGAGACGAGCTGCTCGATATGCAGCGCAAGGCCAAAGCGCCGAGCCCGAAGAAGTACCGTCCCGAGATTCCGGATCACGCGGAGCAGATCATTCTGAAGCTCCTCGAAAAGAACCCGGAAGATCGATTCCGCGACGGACATCATCTCAAGGAAGAGCTCAAGGAAATGCAGCGCTCCCTCCCCTCACGGGAATGGGACCAGCCGACCGATGTCTCTCCGGTGGCGCCGCCACCTCCTCCCGCACAGACGCCCGGCGTCGTCGAGTGGAGCCGAACCGCGGCGAACTTCCTGCGGGCCGTCGCTCGCGCGTACCCGGATGGGAACGCTCCCGCGGACGTCCAAGGAGCGGCCGATCAGATTTGGCAACTCGCCTCCCGTGCCTCCAGGCTCGAAGGCGAGCTCGAAAGCCATTCGAAGAAGCTCGAATCGATCGAGAAGCGGGGCCGAGCGCTCCGCGCTGAAATCGGTCGTAAGGTCGAAGACCTTGCCGGCGAGGAATCGCGCGCGCTGCGTGACGCCTCGTCCGAGCGCGACCTGCTGAGCCAGTTGATCCTCAAGCGCAAGCGCGCGAAGCGTGCACACCAGGCGGCGCAAGCCGAGGTGCAAGCAGCGGGCAGCAACATCGAGCGCATCCGGCGCGGACACGAGGCGCTTGGAGCGACCCGTGCCCAGTGCGAAGTGCTCAAAAACGTATCCCGCGACTACGAACGCCGGGCCCGAAACAAAGAAGACATCGCAGCAGAGCGACGCGGGCAAATCGAAGACCTTCGCGCGCAGCTGAAACGATACAGCGAAGCGCTCGAAAACGATTTGCAGTCGGGCCGCGAGCGGATCGCGAGCCGTGTTCGAGAGGCGCTCAAATACGAGAACGCGTTCGGAAGCGCCTCGAACGTGCTCCTCGACCATTTGCGCGACAAGCCCGAATGCCGAGAGCTCCTCGAGGATATCGACAAGGCACGCAACGGCCTGCAACCGGATGAGAAGCCATCAGAGCTGCAGGAGCTGATGGAACGGCACGTAGCGGCTCGGTAGCGGACGGTGACGCTGGGGCTGGGGCGCGCTGCGGGAACCGGGGCCTGGTCCGTCTTAGTTGCACCGCCCCTACACGAGCGCCTACCCCCATCCGTAATCCTCCCTGCGCGGCAATGGCTTCGCATTGCCTTGCCGGCGCATTCGCGCCGCGCTTCGCCGTTCCGGCTCGCGCTGCCGCCTGCGGTCCTAAGGGGGGGTTGAAGGTTGGGCCGGTGGCACTGGCCGCTTTGTCTCTGAGTGCGACAGTGCCCCGTGTCAACCTTCTACCTGAATGGATAGGACTGGACGGGCGCGGAAAAAAGGCGCGATGTGGAGCGGAGTCGACGTCGCGAGTGACAATCCCCAGGACAGCAACCGCCACGGATCGGCGGCGAGCGCCGAGGCTCGCCTTACCGGCTCCCCGCCCCCAAGTGCGACCGAGCAGATTCGCAAGCCGAGCCGTTCGATGGAGCTCGACTTCGCGCCCTTTTTTTGCGCCCCGGTGTCCCCAGTAACCCGGTTAGCTGAGAGCGCTTAGTAGCCGAGGCCGGACTCGAACCGGCACATCCAAAGGATACCGGATTTTGAATCCGGCGCGTCTGCCAATTCCGCCACTCGGCCAGAGCGGCGGCTGTTATAGCAGGCCACGGCGGGCGTGCATTCCCTGTTCGCACGAGCGCAGCCCGCTCGAGTCGGCGTTGGATCGACTTTGCTAGGGGGTTTGGTTAGTCTCCGGCCCAGATCTGGAAGGGACTCGATTCATGACAAGGACCGCGATTCTGGGGATGGGGCACTATGTGCCGTCGAAGGTCGTCACGAACGACGACCTCGCCAAGATGTTCGATACGAGCGACGAGTGGATTCAGCAGCGCACGGGCATCAAGGAGCGTCGATACATCGAGGAGAGCGGGATTGGGGCTAGCGATTTGGCGCTGCCTGCCGTGAAGATGGCCTGCGAAAACGCTGGAATCGAGGTCAGCGAAATCGACGCGATCATCTTCGCCACCCTCTCGCCAGACTTCAACTTCCCCGGTAGCGGTTGCTTCCTCGGTGACAAGCTGGGACTCGGAGGAGTGCCTGCGCTCGACATCCGAAATCAGTGCAGTGGATTTCTCTACGGCCTTCAGATCGCCGACGCCTGGATTCGCTGCGGGATGTACAAGCGCGTGGCGCTGGTCGGGGCAGAGGTGCACTCGACCGCGCTCGATTTCAGCGACGAAGGACGCGACGTAACGGTTCTCTTTGGTGACGGCGCAGCCTGCGCGATCATCGGGGCGACCGACGACGAGAACAGGGGCCTCATCGATGTCGAAGTCCACGCGGATGGGAGTGGTGCTAAGGAGCTTTGGCTCGAAGCGCCGGCGAGCGCCTACGACCCCCGCCTCACGCACGAGATGATCGACAACAAGATGGTCCACCCGCAGATGAACGGCCGCAACGTGTTCCGATGGGCCACGGCGAAGATGCCGGAAGTCAGCCTCTCGGTCTTGGAGCGCAACGGCGTCTCGATTGATGAACTGGACCTCGTCGTTCCTCACCAGGCCAACAAACGCATCAACGAGTTCGTTTCGCAGAAGCTCCAGATCGCGCCCGAGAAAGTGGTCCACAACATCCAGAAATACGGGAACACGACCGCCGCTTCGATTCCGCTCGCCCTCAGCGAGGCCATTCAGGAAGGCCGCGCGAAACAGGGCGACCTGGTTCTCATGCCCGCGTTTGGCGCCGGATTCACCTGGGGCGCGGCGCTTTTACGGCTTTAGCCTGTGTCATCCAAGGCCGAGCGCGTCGCTGTCATTCTCAATGGCAACGCCAGGCAAGTCACCGACGAGCTGGTGGAGAGCTTCGATCAATTGGTCGGGGCGCGAGATCTATTTCTGTCGCAAAGCCTCGATGAAGCCAAAGACATCGCGATCGAGATCGTCGAAGCCGGGTATCCGGTCGTACTGACCGGTGGCGGTGACGGGACCTTCGTGCAGATGGTCACGTCGATCACGAAGGAAGCTCGAAGCCGGAATCAGGCGCCGCCAAGCTTCGGTCTCCTGAAGCTCGGCACAGGCAACTCCCTGGCCTGGGCGCTCGGCGCCGGGACGTCTCGCCAGGGGGTGCTCGCCGACTTGGCTCGGCTGCGGCACGACAGTCCGCACAAAGACGTGCGCCTGATCGAAGCACAGGGCCTGCTTTCGCCGTTTGCCGGAGCGGGTTTCGACGCGCTCGGGCTCAAGAATTTTCATGACGTTCGTTCGATCGTTCGCCGTCTGCCCTTCATCGGAAAGCGCAGTACGGGAGCCGTGTCTTACGCGATTTCGATCCCCTTGCTCACGATCCCGGAGCTCGCGCTTCGACCTCGCCTCCAGGTTCGAATCGTGAACCACGGGACGGCGGAGCGATTGGATCGCGACGGGCGACCTACCGGAAAGCCGATCGAAAAGGGTGAGGTCATTTTCGAAGGCGGGTGCATCGCGGCCTTGGCTTCGACGATCCCCTACTGGGGGTTTGGCGCGCGGGTGTTTCCTTTCGCGGAGAGCCGCCCGCCTGACCGCTTCTGCGTGCGCGTCGTGGCGACTAGCCCACTTCATGTTGCTGCACACATGCGCAGCGCCTGGAAAGGAACGTACCGCGCCGACGATTTGATCGATGTGTACGCCGAGGACGTGGAGCTTCAGTTCGACCGGGAAACGCCCATCGAAATCGGCGGTGATCCCGCGGGGATGACCCGGTCGATGCGGGTCCATCTGCATCCTGAGCCGGTGAAGCTCATCGACTACTCCCAGGAGTAGATCGAAGCGGGTCAAAATTCAGGAAATTTGTTACCTCCCTCTCAGTAGAGCTGTAATACTACAGTGGTACCGATGGGAGAACGGAAGCATTGGATCAGTTTTGGGGCTGCATGCGCGAGCGTGCTCCTCGTTGCACTCGGCGCTGTTTCGGCGCAGTCGGTCGAAGGATCGGTTCGGGGCGAGAGTACTGTTTCTGGCTCCGACGCCGACCAAAAAGACTACTACTGGAAGGTCTGGAACGGCGCGCTTCCAGAGCAACGCGACAAGACGGACTACAGCGATGTGGTCGCGGTCTTGACCGGCAAGTTCACCGGGCCGCCGCTCGGTTGCAAGTTTGCGTTTCGTGGCGGCGGGCTCAGCCCTTCGACCCTCGTTGCGCGAACGGGCACGTCGATCCGTGTCGAGAATCGAGACGGATTCACGCACGAGTTGTCCGTAGAAGGGCTGGCAGGTTTCACTCCGCTGGAGGCAGGTCCGGGCAAGGCTCGGGTCGTCAATGTTCCGGCGGGTGGACCGTGGCCGGTCGGTGACCGCATCTACGGGCACGTCGACGGTTACCTTCACTCGATGCGCGAGCTCGTTGCCTGCGCGACGGTGGCGGGGAGCGGGAAGTTCCGTTTTGAAGCGGTGCCGCCCGGTCCGTACACGCTTCGAATTCTGCGCGGCTCCGAGCAGGTCTCGGCGCGGCGCATCACTGTGCCTGCGGGAAAGACGGTGCAGGTCGATCCGCTAACCATGAGCAAAGGTCGGAGGAAGTAGCCGATGTTGTCGCGACTTTGGTATCTGGTTCTCGCGTTGGCTGTTGGAGGCGCGCTCGCGGGCGCGTTCTTGAACAAGTCGGCCGCGAGCCGAGAAGCCGAATTCCAACTCGGGGAGCAACTTCGACGAGACCACGTCGAAGCGGAGCTCTGGCAACGACTGGACGCCCGGCTTCGTCTGGACGCCCTGGCGACGCTGGCTGTCGACTCGGAGGTCCGCCAGACCTTGCGAAGCTCGAGCGGACGCGAGGGCACGCCCGGTTCGGGCTCGCGGAGGCGACTGAGCCAGAAGCTGAACTCGCTGAACAGCAAGCTCGAAGAAGGTCGAGGGGACCTCGTTTTCGCAGTCGACGCCGAAGGAGAAGTCGTCGCGACGCTCGACAAGAACGAATCGGGAACAGCGCGGCTCGACAAGATGCCACTCGTCAAGGACGCGCTTCGCGGATTCATGCGCGATGACGTCTGGGTCTACAATGATCAGGTCTATCGGATGGCCGCACGCCCGGTCTTCGACGGTGGCCGGTACGTCGGCGCTGTCGTTCACGGCATGGCGATCAAGGACGGACTGGCGAAGCGTCTGGCCAGCAAGCTTCCCAATGCCACTGTGGTGTTCTTCTATCGAGATCGGCTGATCGCGTCGCACGTCGGTGGCCCCAAAGCGCCGAGCAGCGCGGAGCTCAAGGGCGGGCTCGAAGCTGCGCTCGCGAAGATGGAGGCCGGCGAAGGTTCGGTCGAGCTGAGTGAGCGAACGCGGGTCATCGCTTCGTTGGTGCGAGGCGAAGCCGCTCAGGCGCAGGTCGGCTACCTGATTGGCCGAAACGGAAGCACGGTCGGACTTGGCGGGCTCTTCGCGAATACGTTCAAGGAGGACGTCGCTTCGCTTCCGTGGCCGATAGTGATTGGCATTCCGCTTCTACTCCTCTTGTTGGGCCTCGCCCTGCTCTACATCGAGCACGACAAGGGGCTCGGCATCTTGCGAAAGACGAGCGAGGGCCTCGTGAACGCCGAGCTGGATAGCCTCCCGGAGGGCGATCTTCGCCGGCACTACCGAAAAATCGCGGAGAACTTCAACGCTGCGCTTCGCTCGGGCGTCGGTTTCAAGAAGGACGCGGCGAAACGCGCGTCCGTTGACCTCGATCAGATCTTGAGCTCGACCCGAGACAGCAAGGATGCGGCGTTTTTCGGTAGCGAACAAGAATCGCCGACGAACAAGCAGGTCTCGATCGAGCCCGCGTCGGTCGACAAACCAACGGCGAAGCCGGCGGCGATGGAGCCGATCAAGGCGGTTCCCTCGGAGGCGCCGTCTCGAGGCGTAGAGACGGTTCAGCCGTCAAAGGCTGCAACCGCACGACCGCCTCGAACCGCGACCGCGCGGAACAAGCGCTCGCCGTCGTCGTGGCCGAACCGTGCCGGTTCGTCTCTGCATCCTGTTGCTGCGACCGTTCGACACGGGGACGACAGTGTCGGCTCGGGACTGAATGACCCGCCGACGCGGCCGAACGCCGTGGTCGACTCGTACGCGGAGTTCCCAGATGAAGTCGAGGAGTCGACCCAAGTAAAGCATGTGCCGCAGGAGCTGCTCGAGGCATCGGCGCCCGCGGAACAAGGTGAAGAAGTTCATTTCCGAGAGGTCTTCGACCAGTTCCTCGAAACGCAGAAGAAGTGCGGCGCGTCGGTGTCCGGGCTCACGTTTGACAAGTTCGTGCGCAAGCTTCACGCGGCTCGCAGTCAAGTCATGAAACGGCACAATGCGGCCGAGGTTCGCTTCACTGTGTACGTAAAGGAAGGGCGCGCAGCGCTGAAGGCCAGCCCGGTCAAGCAATGAGTTGACCGGCGGAAGGCCCGGCTCTACCTTCTAAATAGTCCCTCTGTCGTAGCAGGTGAGGAAGGAGTAGAGAATCCCTGACTAGGTCGAATAGGGTGCTTCAACGTGCGTGGTGTGCGGACCCGGCTAGCGTCATCGGGGGGCCTAAAGCGTACGAAATCGGCGCCCACCTACTAGTAAAATTGTAGGGGTTCGACTCGACAATAGTTCCCACGGCAACGACGGTCAGGACTGTCTTATGGAGCCCCGTAGAGTCGACGCTTCGCGTCTTCCGCGGGGCTTCGGGGCTTAAAGGATCGGCGAGGTGAGACGGGCGACTCGAACGCCGAGCCGGAAGTACCAGGGCTTCCGGTCGTACTCGCCCTCCTCCATCACACGCGAATGCGCGAAGTCATCTTCGAACATCCGTTCAACCTTCGTTGCGAACACCGGATCCGCAATGAGGGCGGTGACCTCGAAGTTGAGCCGAAACGAGCGGTTGTCGAAGTTGGCGGTACCGATGGCCGCCACGTCGTCGTCGATGAGCATCGCCTTCTCGTGCAGAAAACCATCGGTGTAGCGAAAGAACTTCACGCCGGTTTGGCCGGCCTCGTCGAAGTACGAGAATGCCGCCAAGTACACCAGCATGTGATCCGGCTCGTCTGGGATCAGGATACGCACGTCGACTCCCCGAAGACCCGCGAGCTGCAGGGCGACCATGACCGAATGCTCGGGCACAAAATAGGGGCTCGCAATCCAAATTCGCTTCTGGGCCGAGTTGATCGCGTGCACGAACATCAGGTTGGCGCTTTCGAGCTCATCCGCGGGGCCGGTGGGAATCACGAGCACGCGCGAGTCGCTCCCATCGGGCGCCGCGTTTGCGACCCAATTGAACTTCGGGAACGTTTCGGTTGCCCAGTACCAATCCTCGGCAAACGAGATTTGTGCCTTCAGGACCGCCGGGCCTTCGAGACGAATGTGTGTGTCTCGCCAACGGCCGAAATTCGGGTCTTTCCCGAGGTATTCGTCGCCGACATTGTGTCCGCCGATCCAAGTGACCTTGCCGTCGGTCACGACGATCTTTCGATGGTTTCTGAAGTTGAGCTGGAAGCGATTTCGGCTTCCTTTGCGCGTGTTGAATTCGTGAACTTCCGCTCCAGCCTCTCGGAGCTCTTCTTGGTAGCGATTCGGCAGGCCGTGGCTCCCGATCTCGTCGAAGAGGAAATAGACTCGTACGCCTTCTTTGGCTTTCGCGAGCAAACGGTCCTTCAGCGCGCGCCCGAGCCCGTCGTCGCGCACGATGTAGAACTGGACCAGGATATATTCCTGCGCCTCATCGATGCCCTTCAAAATACTGTCGAAAGTCGCGTCGCCGTCGATCAAGAGGTCCACGCGATTTCCGCCGAGGACCGGCATCGCCGCCAGTGCTTCAGCCGCTCGCGCCGCCTCGGACCCTTCAGCGTTCGGGATCCGGAACCGGGCGACCAACTCGATAGCCTCCGATTCAACTAGGTCGTTTCGTACATCGGTGTTGCGGCGCGCGACCACGTAGCCCTGAAACTTGCTCCGTCCGAACACCCAGTAGGCGGGGACGGCCAGGTATGGGAACGTGTTGAGGGTGACCGCCCAAGCGACGGCGCCTTGCGAAGTGCGGGTGGTCATCACCGCGTGAATCGACGAAACGAGCCCCAGCACATGAAAGATCGCCACCAGCGCCGCTGTCACCATCGTCTTGCTCCGCGAACGCCATCCCGAGACATCAGCTGCCATGCAGAGGTTGTTGGTACAGGCTGGTTCGAGCCGTGTCTAGCGGAGCCTTGGGCCTTGTTTGGCCGGTCCCCCGCGTGAACTGGGCATCGGCTCTACAGGGTAGCGCTACCACTGGCACTGTTGTACGGAGTCGGAGGACGATGCGTTTTCCCCTTCATCGCTTTTGCTTGCTGGTCGCTGCTGTCGGAGTGGCGTCGATGCTTTCACGGCCGGCGCTCGCTCAGGACACCGGGGAAAAGGCGGAGACTCCGGCCCCGGAAGAACCCAAAGAGATCACCATTTCGGATTTCGCGATCCAAGCTGGAGCGGTCGAAGAGCGCTTGGAGAGAATCCGGGATGAGATAGCGGTTTTCGACGTGGCTGCGCAGGTCGGCGCGGCACTCGATTCAATCGAAGCCGATGCCGCCGAATCTCGTGAGCGCTTCGTCGACCTCGAAGCGCGTCGGATGATGAGCTCGGAGCTGAACAATCTGCGGACTGAGCTCGAGATCCTCGACACGCGCACCGATCGGCAAATCGACAAGCTCAGCTTGTACGCGGGCGACCTGGAGAAGCTCGGAAGGCAGAACCGAGAGGACCTCGAGCTCTGGACCGACGCGTTTCGCACCGCGAGACGGTCCGAGGTACCCAAGTCCGTAGTCAGTCGTGCCGCATCGATTCTGCAGGGCCTTCGTGCTGGTGAGAAAGAGCTCACAAAGAGGATCGGCGAAGTGCTCGACCTCCAGTCGCGAGCAATCAACGTTCGCCAAGACGTACGCTCCGCGGGACAAGCCGTCATCTCGGCCCAGCGGGCACAGGCGGACAGCATTTTCGAGCGCCAAGGCACAGCGCTCTGGGTTTCGGATGCGCCCGACGGTCAAGCCGTCGCGCAGGGCTACGACATTCGCTTCTCCTGGCCCGAATTCGAGCGCACCATTCGACGTGAAAGGGGCACGTGGATCTTCGAGATCTTCCTGGTGCTCGCCGTCGGGTGGCTGCTGCGCCGCATCCGAATGGTTCTGTCTGAGCGAGTCGCCAGCAGGCAGCAGGCGGGCGCCATTCCCTGGGAGGACCAGGCGCTCGAAGCGGTGCAACACCCATGGGCGGCCGCGTTGCTGATAGCACTCGCCGCCACGCGCTTCCTGGAACCGGACCGCGTAGTCGATACGATCGTCTTGACGTGGCTGATCGCGCTGCCGCTCTGGTTCGTCACCTACAAGGAAATGGTCCCCGCGAGCTTCCGAAACCTCCTCGTTGGACTTGGGCTGCTCGGCACGCTTCACATCGGGGTCGCCCTCGTGTCGGGCCATCCCGGCGTCGAGCGCGCGTTGGTTCTGCTCGAATTGCTTCTCGCGCTGGCCGCTGCGGTCCGGACGATTCGGTTCTTGCGAACGGTCGAGCTTCCGACGCGGGTACGGCAGAATTTCTGGACCGGGGCTACGAGCGTCTGGGCGGGGCTCGCGGTTTTCATCTGCCTCGTCGGGGTGGTCGCGTCGATTCTGGGCTACCAGTACCTCGCCACGGAGTGCGCGGCGATTGTGGTTCTGTGCACCATTGCCGCGACCATCTACATGGCGCTCGCGCGGATTGCCGAGGCTGTCGTCTCGACATCGGTACACGTAGGCAAGCTGGACGCGTTTCGGATGGTTCGCGCGAATCGTGGCGTGACAGACAAAACGCTTCGTCGGATCATCAGGATTTCAGCGGTCGCAGTCTTCTGTTGGTCAGTCGCCGACATGACGTCGGTGTGGCGGCCCATTGGACGCTGGATCCGGCGTGCACTTTCCACGGATTTGGGCCTCGGCCTAGGCGAAACCGGGGTGACATTCGGAGACTTCTTCGCCTTCTTTGTGGTCCTTTGGATTAGCTGGCTCATCGCGCGTTTCGTGAGCTTCGTCTTACAGGAAGAAGTCCTGCCGCGCCTTCACATGCAAGCGGGCGTGCCCTTCGCGCTCACCACATTTACCCGCTACGCCATCATCGCCATCGGCTTCGTCGGGGCGCTTTCGGTCCTCGGCGTTTCGCTCGACCGGGTCACCATCGCGCTGAGCGCGCTCGGCGTCGGCATCGGCTTCGGCCTTCAGAGCGTGGTCAACAACTTCGTCTCGGGCTTCATCCTCTTGACGGAGCGGCCGATTCGCCTCCGCGACAAGGTCGAAATCGAGGGCGTGCTCGGCAACGTCAGCAACATCGGCCTTCGCGCGAGTACGATTCGAACTTTCGACGGCGCCGAGGTCATCGTACCGAACGGCGACCTCATCTCGCAACGGGTGGTGAACTGGACTCTGTCCGCGCGCCGTCAACGGGTGACGATTCCGGTTGGAGTGGCCTACGGGACCGACCCGAACGCGGTTCTCAAGATCCTAAGAAAAGTCGCTGCGGCAAATGACGGAGTCTTCAAAGACCCTGCCCCGCTCGCGCTCTTCCGCGGCTTCGGGGAGAGCTCCCTCGACTTCGAGCTTCGAATCTTCATGGACCCGTCAGATGTCTTGGACGTGCCGAGCGCGGTGACGGTGGGGATCAACGACGCGTTGAAGGAGGCCGGGATCGAGATCCCGTTTCCGCAGAGGGACTTGCACCTTCGGGGAGTGCCCGACGGACTCAAGCTCGCAGACGGTGACGCTCACACTGACACCGACACCGACACCGACACTTCGTAGAGCGATTTCGTCTCAGGCGGCGGCCTCGCCGTACGTCACCCGCAGGTACGCAACGATGTCCGCCGACTCGGGCATCCAGCGCTCCTCGCCGTCCAGGCTGGTAATCCTCAGCACGGGAACGGTCGTCCGGCCACGGGCTTCCCGTAGCGCGTCCAAATGGGCGGGTTCCTCGTAGATGTTGCGAAGCTCCACATCGAGGCCGAGCGCGTCAACCACTCGCAGCACGCGGATGCAAAACGGGCAGCCATCGAAATAGTAGAGCGCCAGCCGATCCTTGGCAGGCTCGTCGGCCGGACCCAGGCATTCGACGAAGCGACGGGCATAGTACTCGGGCCACGGAACATCTGATTCGGTGGCGCGGTGCTCGTCATCTGCACCGATCAAGCAGAACACCAATCGGCTTCGGGTCAACGGAGCAGCCAAGAACGGCTTCAATCGATTGTCGAGGTACTCCGCATACCAGAGTGCCCACTCGGGGTCCTCGCCGTTGGTGTCGAGGAACGCCTCGTGGTGGGCTTCGCCGGTCTGCCTGAAGAGTGCGGCAAGTTTCTGGAAGGTGCCCTCGTCAGTCATGGTCTGCTCCTTGCTCAGGGTCTAGCACTCTCCCCCTCCCAACTGAAACACCCCATTGCCGACTCAAACCCCGAAGCGCTGCCGGTAGTCCACGAATTCCGCAAGAATCCGCTCTTCGCTGAGCCCGTAGTCGCCGATGTCGTAGTCGTGCTCGCCAAGCTGAGCGGTGGGGTCCTCGGCGATTCGCTCGCTGAACCGGCCCGCCAACCGCTCGTCGAACGGCAAGTCGAAATGACGGTAGATATCCTCGACAACCCCGATGGGGTTTGACCGGAGGTCGGCCAGGCGCACATCGTAGAACTGTGATTGAGGACACCCTGCCCTAGCCTCGAGGCCGCGCTCAACCCCGGCGCGTGAGTACTCGAGCCAGAAATCGCCGACGTCGTGCAAATCGAGGCTCCGTTGAAACTTCGAAGCCAAGCGCGCGCTCAAACTGCACTGGGAGCCGACCGCGTCCACCAGGTTCCGGTGCGTCTGAACCACTCGCGCATCGGGATAGACCGTTAGCAGAGCCCGCAGGTGCCAGAGGTGCCAGGGGCATTTGAGGAGCCAGCGTTCGGCGGAGCGCTGCGCCCAGAGGATCTGTAGCTGGCGCTTGTGCCAACGGTAGGGGCCGACCATGTCGCAATCGAGCGTGCTGCGGCCGTACTCGTAGTCGCCGAGACCGATGAAGAACTTCATGTGCGCCATGTCGTTCTCGAGAAGGAAGAAGTCTTCCTCGAAGGCATCCACGGTGACCTTGTGCGCCTCCGCCTGGTCGGGCACCATCATGTCGTCCATCGCAACGACGTGGCTGCCGCGCCAGCGACGCCATTTCGCATCACCGAACAGGTCGCGCTTGCGTCCCACCGGGTGGGTGAACTCCCACAAGCGCCCCGCGCGGCTCGCGGGGTCGGCTCCGAGGACATTGTGAAGGTACGTCGTCCCCGTTCGAAAGAGGCCCGTGATGACGAGCGGGCGCTCGATGTCGATTTGTTCCAGCTCGGGGCGTTGCTTGAGCAGCTCGACGATGCGCAGCCGATTTCCTAGGTGCCAATTGAGGATGTAGCGTACCCCGAAGCGGCCGACGGTGTTCCAGTCGACCCGATTGGCAGAGTCGACGGTCTCCTCCAATCGTTCTCGGAAGCGCCCGTCGGTGTCGGCGAAGTCGTCGAGCCCGGTAAGCCGCTCGGCGAGCTTCATCATCCCATCGGCGTCGAAGCGGAGCACTGCCTTGCGGACCGGATCCCCGAGCAGATTGACCAACGAGAGAGGAAACGTCGGTTGCATCGATTTCGGAACCTGCCCCATGCTCTGCGCAGACCAGCCCTTAGTACAACTTGGACCGCAACGACTGTTCGGCTTTGAGCTGATTCACCAGGCGGGCTGCCTCCGCGTTCTTCTTCTTTCGTCCGGGCTTGAACTGCATGTTGATGCCCGCGAAAATTTGGACCTTTGGCTGGCCGATGCCGCGGAGTGCCATGGCGAACTGGGGCTCGATGAACAGGTTGAAGACGACCTTCTCGGTGGGAATCACCTTTCCGGCCCCCAATCCGAACGGCACGTTGTACCCGGGCTGCTCGATGTCGAAGAACCAGATCGGAGCCGAGCGTAGGTAGTACCCCTTGCCTAGCTGCAGGAAGAAGAATGGCTGCGCAACGATGTATTGGGTCCGTGGTTTGCCGGCGTCGCCGCCCACACCGATTTGGTAGTTGACGAGCCCACCGATGAGAATGACCCCCTTGCTCCAAACGGAGAGCGCGGCGATCCCGACTTCATGCTTGCCGTTGCCGAGCGCGTCGTTGCTCGCGGTCGGCGCCGTGTAAATCGGCCCGATGCCCACCATCGCATCGAGATCGTCCGGGGTGACGATGAAGGTGGCGAACACGTTCAAATCGCCAATCCCGGTGACCGACGCTACCGATGCCGTGGGGTTGGGCGCCGGCACCACCTGGACGGGAAGCGAGAGGCGCGGGATGAGCCGCCAGACCGGCGTCACCAAGCGAAGCCAAAATGTGTTGGCGCTCTCGCCCGGTACGCCGTTGAGCTTTGGGTAGTAGTAGTTCTGGAGCGAAACGGAAAACAGGTCGGCAAGGGGGTTGTTGGCCTTGTTGACTTCGTCGTTCAGCCCCTGGCTCGACTGATCTTCATCTACTTCTTCGACGGCTCGCACCGCGACGGCTTCCTTCTGCTCGCCAGCCGTTTCCGCGAAGGCGGTGGACGCGAACCCGAGCAGCAAAGCAATGGCGCTAGAGGCGAGTAGCGTGAGCGGAGATGATGAGGTCATGGCGCTACACTAGTGCCACTGGCGTCCGTTGTGTACCGACTTATCGGCGATCGCCTTGCAATGCTAGAGGATCTTCGTCTACTAACGCACGAGTGATCTGGCGTTACCAACATCTGCAGCTCGTGGTCGTGAGTTTGCTCATCATTTGCCGGCTTCCAGCCACAGCGCTTGCCGATCTGAAAACCCAGGCAGAAACCAGCGAACCTCAAACTTCGGTCAGAGTGCCGGACGAGCTCTCCTGGCAGCTTTTCGTGAGCTCGTACTACATGTTCAATGCACACCGCGTTAGCGGCCCCTACAACAGCTTGGCGTACCCATACGCCGACTCGCACGGCTTTGGGCTGACCTTTGCGGGAGGGGACGTCAGCTACCGCACCGACAAATGGGGCGTCCGGCTCGACC
>JBLYYU010000076.1:0-16586 GCA_048550275.1 Polyangiales bacterium | reverse complement strand
GCGAGATGGTTCGAGAGGGCCTGCAGGGTTGCGCGGACGGGGCTCGGAAACGCGCTCGGTGTCTTCGCAGCGACTATCAACGTTCCGATCGGCTCTTCCCTCACGACGAGCGGCAGAACGAGGAGTGACTCCATTCCCTTGAGCTTGGCCTTCTTGGTGAAGAGCACCTGCTGCTTGGGGTCGAAGTCTCCGCGATAGGGAAGGTAGTGTCGGTTCTTGACGACCATCGCGGTCAGCGACGTATTGTCGCGAAAGCGAAGCCCTTGGAAATCGAGCGCTCGATCTCCGGCTGCCCTCCGCACACTGTGTTTGCGTCCCTCCGGCTGGTACTCGGTGATCGCGGCGAAGTCGTACGACGCGATCTCCTTCGCAGCTTTCAGGCCGACTTCCATGACCGCGTCCTGGGTGCGTGCCGTGCTCAGGTCTTGCGAGACGCGGTAGAGGATCTCCTGCTCGAGCTTGGAGCGCTCGAGTTGCATGAAGACGCGCTCGTTCTCGAATGCGCGAAGCACGTGCGAGGTGCTCCCGCGAAGGAGCTCTTCTTCCTCCGGGCTGAAGGGCCGGTCGTCGACCCGGTCAGCGCAGAGCACGGCCCTGAGCTGCCCGCGCTCGAGCACGGGGACCGCGATGAACGAGCGCACGTTCGCAGGGCCGCGATAGTAGCAAATACCACTGTATCCGGGGCGAATTTGCTGAAGATTGGTCGTTAGCTGCCGCCGGACTGCGGCACCGACGGCGCCTGCTCCTAGCGAGAAAGGGCCGTCGGCCAGGTCGTCGCTCTTGCTGATCATCTCGACGATCCGGAGCTGCTCTGCGTCGCTCTTGGGCATGAGTAGGACGCAGGTGTGAAGGTCGAGGGTTTGATGAAGAAGTTGAAGCGCGTGGTAGAGGGCCTGCCGAACCTCTTGAACGCTGGTCTGGTAGAGACGCTCTTCATCCCTCACACCGCCAGACGAAGGTGCGACCAAGCGAAAGAGCCGCGTGTCGTCACGGACTTTCTCTTTTCGAGCTTGTAGCTCGAGCTCCGAGCTTCGACGCAGCCGAACGATCTCGACACGGGTGAAGAGATGACTGAGCGCACCAAACCCGGCAGTGAACAAGGCGTTGGCGCCAAGCAGCAACGGGTCATGGACGTGCTCGCCAAAGAAGGCAACGGCGAAGCCGAACACGACGGCGAAGGAAGCGACCCCGAGGCCCGCTCTGCCGGTCGCGAAGGAAGCAATGAAGGCGACGGCGACATACGTCAGCGGATAGAGATCACTCGCGACTCCGCCATGAAGCTGAATTACGGCATGCACACCGACGATTAACGTGACGCCCAATTCGAAGGCGGACCGCGGATCGACTCCGCGCCGGTAGACCGTCCAGGCTCGAACGGCGAAGAGCGACGACCACGCAACAAACCAAGCGAGTTGTCCCCAGTCGAGAGGCCCGCGTTCTGGAAGACAGAACCCGGCCAAGAGGAACGCCCCTAGTAAGAACGCGGCCGCCAATCCCCATGTCGACCGCGCTGTGCGCCTCATACGGAGCGCTGCCTGGACCAGGGCCGTCATACCCGAGCGGTGTTACGCCCCGAACCATCTGTTCAGCAAGAAAACCGCTCGAATGTGGGCAATCCGCCCACCTAGGGCGCTGGGAACTGGAATACGAATTCCTCGTCCCGGACCATCCCGAGCTCGTCCCTGGCGATGCGCTCGACGTAGCTCGAGTCGCTGCGGAGGGCTTCGATCTCGCCTTTGAGCGTGGCGATTTCCCGAACGAGCTCCTCGTTGGAGTCTTGGAGCTCGTGAAGCTCGGTTCGGAGCTTTCGATACCGAGGCAGGCCCTGCTCATCGAGAACCAGGGTGGGGACGGTCATGATGGCCATCACCATGAGAGCGAACGGGAGCAGGGCGGCGCTTGGTCTCACGGGGCCGAGCCTGCCGCAATCGAGGCTCAGAGCGCAATTTTCTGCCTGCTCTCCGGGCTTGACAGAAACCGGGCAGCTTCTACTTTCTGAAGAAGGTGACGGTCACATTGGACGAACGGCATCGCCGAATCCTGTTTGCGGTGGTGACCGAGTACATCGCCTCCGGGAAGGCGGTCGGATCAAGGCGTATCGCGAAGCGGTACGGTATCAAGCTGTCGCCGGCTACGATCCGAAACGTGCTCTCCGACCTCGAGGATGCAGAGCTGCTTCATCAGCCGCACACGAGCGCGGGCCGGGTTCCGACGGACGCCGGATTCCGGTGCTTCGTAGACGCGATGGCCACCGCCGGTGAGATCTCCGATGCTCACCGAACGGCCCTTACCCGCAGGCTTCAAGATCTGGAGCCGGGCGCGGACGCCGTACGCGAAACCGGGCAGCTCCTGAGCCGGCTCACCGGGACGGCGACGATCATTGCGAAACCGGCGGTCGTCGAAACTCGACTCGACCAGCTTCGATTCATGCGGCTCTCGGGTGGACGAACGCTTGCGGTCCTGGTGACCCGGGCGGGTGCCGTGGAAAACCGAGTCGTCGTAGCGGAGCTCGACGTCGACGATCACACCCTCGAGCGAGTGAACAACTACCTCGGCGAATTGGTCGGCGGACGAACGCTCCAGGCGGTCCGAGACTTGCTGGCCATCCGACTTGCGACCGAAGAGAGCCAGTATCAGCTCCTCCGGAAACAGGCCCAGCGGATGGTGGAGGCCACGGTCGAGGGTCAGCTGGAACGCGCTCGAGTGGTGATCGAAGGGCAGGGCACCCTCTTCGATCGACCCGAGTTCGGCGATGCCGAGAAGATTCGCCGCTACCTGAGCGCCTTCGAAGAGAAGCAGAAACTCCTCGAGTTGCTCGAGCAGACTCTGCTGACGGATGGGGTCCAGGTGTTCATCGGCTCGGAGGCTGCGCTCGACGACGTGGATGACATCAGCGTGATTTCGAGCCCGTATCGCCGGGATGGCGCGGCCGTGGGCTCATTTGGCATCGTCGGGCCGACCCGGATGGACTACGAGAAATACGTGCCCTTGGTGGGATTCGCCGCCGATGTGCTAAGCGACGTCCTCGATGGACGACTGCCGGGGACGTCCAAAAACTCCTAGACTGATTCTAGGAAGATTCAGAGAGAAACGGGCAGGGCGACAATGAGCGAACACGCGGGAGACAGTCCCGAAGACGAGGGAGCGAACGGCGCGTCGGAGGACGACGAAGTCATCTTCCCTGAGGAAGAGGCTGCCGAAGAGGCGGAGGCCGAGCCCTCCGATCTCGAAAAGGCCCGGAACGAGCGCAACCGGATGCGCGATCAGCTTTTGCGCATCGCGGCCGACTTCGACAATTTCAGAAAACGTTCGCGCAAGGAGATCGAAGAGGTTCGCCGGCGGACCATCGAGGACACGCTCCGCGAGATCCTTCCCATCGTCGACAACCTGGAGCGCGCATCGGAAGCGATGGAAGGCGCCACCGAGGTGTCCGCGGTCTCAGACGGCGTGCACATGGTCCTTCGCGGCTTCGAAGAGGTCGCCGAACGCCTGGGGCTCAAGCGAGTCCCGACCACCGGAAATCTGTTCGACCCGACCTGCCACGACGCAATGCAGCAGCAGGAGACGGCTGAGCACGCCCCGGGGACCATCGTCGCGGAGGTCGTCCCGGGCTATTTCTTGGGTGAACGCCTGCTCCGGCCCGCGATGGTCGTGGTGGCCAAACCGCCGAGCGCGAACGCGGGAGCAGACGGTGGAGCGCCGACCGAAGGCGAGGGTGGCGACGCCTAGTTGCGGCTTTGCAGCGACAATCGACGCGCTCAGGGTATAGAAGGGGGCAGGGATAGATGGGGAAGGTGATCGGAATCGATCTGGGGACGACCAACTCCTGTGTCGCGTTTGTCGACAACGGAACGCCACAGGTGATTCCAAACGCCGAAGGCAGCCGCACCACACCATCGGTCGTGTCCATCGCCAAGGACGGCGAGCGCCGGGTCGGCAGCGTCGCCAAGCGCCAGGGCGTGACCAACCCGGAGAGCACCGTCTTCGCGATCAAGCGTCTGATGGGCCTTCCCTTCGATACGGAGCCTGCGCAGAAGCACAAGGCGGCCGTGCCATACGAAGTCGTCGAGGCAGACGGCGGGGACGCCTGGGTCAACGTCCAGGGGCACCGGTACTCACCGCCGGAGATCTCCGCGATGGTTCTCGAAAAAATGAGAGAGGTCGCCGAGGAGTTTCTCGGCGAGGATGTGCAAGAAGCGATCGTCACGGTTCCCGCGTACTTCAACGACGCACAGCGTTCGGCCACCATCGCGGCAGGCAAGATCGCCGGCCTCGAGGTGCGTCGGATCATCAACGAGCCGACCGCCGCGGCTCTCGCATACGGCTTCGAAGAAAAGGAAGGAAAGTGCGTCGCCGTCTACGACTTGGGTGGCGGCACTTTCGATATCTCGATCCTCGAAATCGCCAACGGCGTCTTCAGCGTGAAATCCACCGCGGGCGACACCCACCTCGGTGGCGAAGACCTCGACAACGCTCTGGTCGACGAGCTCGTGAGGCGCTTCGAAGAGAGCAGCGGTATCAATCTACGCGGCGATCGCGTGGCCTTGCAGCGGCTGAAGGAGCAAGCCGAAAAAGCCAAACACGAGCTGAGCTCCTCCTTCGAAACCGAAATCAACCTTCCGTTCATCGCCTCCGACGAGTCGGGCCCAAAGCATCTCGAGACGAAGCTGAAGCGCAGCGAGCTGGAGATCCTGGTCTCGGAAATCATCGACCGCACGCTCGGGCCCTGCAAGCAGGCCATCGACGACGCCGGTATCAAGAAGGAAGATATCGACGAGATCCTTCTGGTTGGTGGTCAGACGCGCATGCCGATGGTTCAGTCCAAGGTCGAGGATTTCTTCGGAAGGCCGCCGCACAAGGGCGTGAACCCGGACGAAGTCGTCGCCATGGGAGCCGCGCTGCAGGGCGCCGCGCTCACCGGCGAGGTTGAAGAAGTCCTGCTGCTCGACGTGACGCCTCTGAGCCTCGGCGTCGAAACCGGCGGCGGCGTGTTCCACAAGCTCATCCCTCGGAACACCACCGTGCCGACACGTTCCAAGGAAGTCTTCACGACCAGCGTCGACAACCAATCCTTCGTGCCGATTCACGTCCTGCAGGGCGAGCGCGACATGGCCGACGACAACAAGTCCCTAGCGAAGTTCGAGCTCGCGCCGATCCTTCCAGCGCCACGCGGTGTTCCGGAGATCGAAGTGACCTTCGACATCGACGCCGACGGGGTCGTCAATGTGAGCGCGAAGGATCTCGGGACCAGCCGCGAGCAGAACATCCGAGTCGTCGCATCGAGCGGGCTGACCGAGCAAGACATCGAGCGCATCATCGCTGAAGCCGACGCGTACAAGACTACAGATGAAAAGCGTCGTGAGCTCGCCGAGCTTCGCAACGCAGCCGAAGCGCTTCTCTACACCAGCGAGCGGGCGGTAGCCGAATGCCGGGAGCTCGTTCCTGAAGACGTCATTGCCCAGGTCGAGGCGGACATCGAAGCCCTGCACTACTCGGTGGACGAAGGCGACGCGATCGCCATCAGGGACGCTCTCGAAACCCTCGAACTGAGCGCATACAAGATCGCCGAGGCGATGTACGGCGACGCCGAAATGGAAGCCACCGGCGAAGCTCAGACCGAGTCGTGAGCGGCACAGCACGAGCCCCCGCGACCGGCGCACAATGGCTGGCGCGATTGCGCTGGGGAGCTTTGGCCATTCAGGCGGTGGCCATTCTCATTGCTTCGGAGCTCCTCGACGTAGAGTTGCCGCTTGCTCCAATGTGGTCGCTCGTCGCCCTCGGCGCGGCGTCGAACCTCTGGTTGGGATCTCGAAAAGAGGACGCCGGTCACCTCGGCGCGTTTCTCGTTCTCGACGTGTTGTTGCTCTCGGGGCTGCTCTACTTCTCCGGCGGACCGACAAACCCGTTCAGCATCATCTACGTCGTCTACATCGCGATGTCGGCCGTGATGTTATCGCCGAGATGGACCTGGACGATCGCCGGTCTTTCGGTCCTCTCGTTCGCCACGCTCTTCGTCGTACACGTGCCGAGCGAGCATCTCGGACACGCAGGTCACGGAGGAGGGTTCCAAACACACCTCTATGGGATGTTCATCGCGCTGGTATTGGCGGTGGCTCTAATCACGTACTTCGTCAGTCAGCTTTCGCTCGAGCTCCGGTGGCGGGAACGCGCGCTTGCCGAGTCCGAGGAGCGTCAGCACCGCTGGGGAAAGCTGGCCTCGATCGCCGCCTTGGCAGCCGGCGCTGCTCACGAGCTCGGGACACCGCTCGGTACGATCGCGGTCGCAGCGAAAGAGATGGAGCGTCAGGCCCGCGGGGTCCCGGGCGGCGAAGGGCTGGTCGAGGACGCGGAGCTGATCCGCGAGGAGCTAGTGCGTTGCCGTCTGGTGCTGGACCGGATGGCTGCTGCAGGGGGCGAGCACGTCGGCGAGGCCCTGAGCTCGGTTCCGGTTGAATCTCTCTTCGATGAAGTCCGAGGGCGGCTGAGTCCCGAGCAAGCCGAGCGCTGGCTGACCAGTACCGAGGTCGCCAGCCTGGAGGCGCCCAGGGAAGCGCTGACTCAGATGGTCGAAAACATCGCACGAAACGGCTTCGACGCCTGCAGCGGCGGGCCGGTGTCGCTCAGGGTTCGCCCGGTCGAAGGCGGCGTCGAGCTCCGCTTCGAGGACGAAGGCGACGGGATGGACGAGCAGACGGTGAAACGCGCGACCGAGCCGTTTTTCACGACCAAGCGCACCGGCGACCGGATGGGGCTGGGCTTGTTCCTCGCTCGGACGCTCGTAGACTCTTTGGGCGGCCGATTGACGATCGAGTCGGAAACCGGCCGCGGCACGACGATCTGCGCCGTGCTTCCGCAGCAGCCATGACCGACCCACAAGACCGGAGCAGCCCCAAACCCTCGATTCTCCTCGTGGATGACGATGAGCGGTTCCGCTCTCGGATGCTGCGAGCTTTCGAAGAGCGCGGCTATGAGGCGCAACCTGCCGGCGACTACGAGGGCGCCGTCGCGATCGCGGAACAGGAGAGCACCGAGTACGCGCTGGTGGATCTACGCATGCCCGGAAAGTCTGGGCTCGAGCTGGTACGCGAGCTCCACCGCATCGACCCGGCTACCAAAATCGTCGTGCTCACCGGCTACGGCAGCATCGCGACCGCGCTCGAAGCCGTGCGGCTCGGGGCGACTCACTATCTGACCAAGCCCGCCGACGTGGATGAGGTCCTCTCCGCCTTCGATCGCGGAGACGCACCGCAGGACGCCGATTCGGGGGCCAGCGAATCCGAAGCCACCGAGACCCCTTCCCTCGCTCGGGTCGAATGGGAGCACATCCAGCGGGTCCTGACCGATTGCGGTGGCAATATCACTAAAGCCTCGGAAAGATTGGGAATTCACCGGCGCTCGCTCCAGCGTAAGCTCTCGAAATTCCCGATGCCCCGCTGAGCGGCTGCGACGATTTGCCACGTACACCCGTGGCCTCTTCGTACCTAAGCTCGGGCGCGTGAAGGGTTGTTGGCTGATCGCGGCGCTGGTCGCGCCGTTCTGGTTCGCCGCGGAAGCGTCCGCGTGCGGCACCTGCGCCGTGGGCGACCCCACACTGACCATCGTCGGCTTGGAGCAGCCGAAGAGCCAGCGCGTCCGAACGTCAGCGACGCTGCGGCATCGCAACGATCAAATCGGCGACGAGCAGGTCGACCTGCTGACGCTGTCCGAGCAGCGGATGGAGATCGCCGCCGCGTATTCGCCGACGGACCGCGTGTCGCTCTCGCTCATGATGCCGCTGGTCCACCGCCTCGTCACTGAGGTGAATCTCGCCGAGTCCGACATTTGGGCGCCGGGCGACCTGGACCTTCGCGTGCGCGGAGTCGTCTGGCGCGATCGAAAGTTCGCGCCCCGTCACCTGCTCAGCTTGATCGGCGGTCTCGAGTTCCCGACGAGCACGATCGAGTACGACCTCGACGGCCAGCCGCTGCCGCTCGAGTTTCAAGCCGGCTCGGGCTCCTGGGATCCGATCGCCGGAGCCTCGTACACGATGTTCTCCGACCCCTGGTCACTCTACCTCTCCTCGGTCGGGATCTTTCCGACGACGGGCATCGGCGACACCCGGGCGAGCACGACCTTTAGACAGACAGCGCTCGGACAGTTCCAGCCTTGGACCTTCCTCGCGTTTCAGCTCGGCGCAGAGTTTCGCATCGATGGACCGGGGTACATCGCCGGCGTTCGCGACCCGAACACCGGCGGCCACATCACGTACGGGACCTTCGGCCTAGTAGGATTGCCGCACGAGAAGATCATCCTTCACGCGACGGCAGCGGTCCCGATGATCCAACGGCTCGATGGCACTCACCGGGAAGGTTTCGCGTTCACCGCAGGGCTGGTCTATGAGATTTAGTCTCGTCATCGCGGTGGCGCTGCTGAGCGCGGGGCTCCTTCCGCAGTGCATGCGGGTCACCGACGGCATCGAGGTCGATGTTGCGTATCAGCCTGCCGCGACTCCGGCAGCCGTCCGGACGGACATGGGTTACCGGGTCCGCCTCGAGCGCGCGCTCATCGCCGTCGGCCGGGTCGAGCTGATCCGCTGCGACAATTTTGTCGCGGATCTATGGAATCTTGTTGGCCCCGCTCGAGCAAAAGCGCACGAATTCACGTCGCCTACGAGTCTCGGCGTGCCACTCGTCATCGACCTGATGGAGAGCGCAGGGGTTCCGCTCTTTGCTGGAACGATTCGCCCCCCGCCCGGCCGCTACTGCGGGATTCGCATCGTCGGAATGCCGGCTGACCAGGACGCAGAGGGTTTGACCGAGGAAAACCTGGACATGATGGAGAGTAGCGTCTTCATCGCGGGACGCGTGGAAACCGAGGACGGCCACGATCAAGGCTCGCTGCTCGCGCAGATCGGGGACTTGGTTCAATGCGAGCTGCCGTTCGAGCGGCCGCTGGTGTTTACCGGGCCAATCCTCGAAAGCGTGTCGATTCAGATCGACCACACCAAGTGGTTCGATGGCATCGATTTTGCACTGCAAGACTCACTCGCGGTGCGGCAACAAATAACCGAAAACGTACGGTCGTCGTTGCAGGCCGTTCTTCCCGAATGGGCAGACGGGCTCTAGGCACCGCGGAGAACGATAGATGAAGCAGACAACTATTCTTGTAGCGACACTTGCCTTGGCGAGCTTTGGCTGTGACAGCAGCAGCGAAAGCGCGGGGGGCTCCGGGGGAACGGCCGGCGCCGGCGGATCTGGCGGCCAGGGCGACGCGGTCGCCATCGAGTTCGCGGCCGTCGTGGGCGAAGACGAGTTCGTTTGCGGAGACACTTATGACAACCTCGGCGCAAACGACACTTCGCTCGTGCTCAGCGACTTCCGGTTCTACGTCCAGGAGGTCGAGATGAAGAACGCGGCCGACACCTGGGTCCCCGTTGAGCTCGACGATAACGCCTTCCAGAGCAACGGCGTGGCCTTGCTCGACTTCGAAGACGGCTGCGGCGAAGTCGGCAACCCGGAGCTCAACGCTCTGGTGACGGGTTCCGTGCCGGAAGGCGACTACGACGGCCTTCGCTTCAAGATGGGCGTTCCCTTCGAGCTGAACCATTTGAATCATGCAACCGCGGACAGCCCGCTGAACGTCACCGCACTCTTCTGGAACTGGCAGGGCGGTTACAAATTCCTTCGCATCGACTCGGGGCAGTTCAGCCCGGAGGACTGGCGCATGCACCTCGGCAGCACCGGTTGCGAAGGCGACCCGATGGCCGGAGGCGTGACGTCTTGCGCCAACGGGAACCGAGTCGTGGTCGAATTCGATACCTTTGACGCGAGTGCGAACACCGTCGTTGCGGACTACGCGGCACTGGTGGATGGCGCGGCGCTCGACGAAGACCAGGCGGCTGACGCCGGCTGCATGTCCAAACCAGCCGACACCGACTGTGGACCGCTATTCGAGAACCTCGGTCTCTCCTTCGAGAGTTCGACCCCCGGGCCACAGCAGTTTTTCTCTGCCGAGTGAGCCTCTTGCTCGGTCGGAGAATCGATCTTAATCAGAACTCCAAATGAAACTCCTCCTCACACGAACTCTTATCTTATTTCCATTGCTCCTATGGGCCGGGTGCGGTGACAGCGACACCGCACCCGCGTCCGGAGCCTGGGTCTGGAATATCCCGGACACGGTCCCTCCGCCCCGGGTGCCAGATGACAACCCGATGAGCGAGGCCAAGGTCGAGCTCGGGCGCTTCCTCTTCTACGACACGAAACTGTCCGGGAACCAGACGCAGAGCTGCGGTACCTGCCACTTGCAAGAGCTCGCGTTCACCGACGGGCTGGCGCAAGCCGAGGGCTCGACGGGTGAGATCCACCCCCGAAGCTCGATGAGCGTGGCCAACGCGGGTTACGCGGCGTCGCTGACCTGGGCAAACCCGGCGGTCGTCTTGCTCGAAGCTCAGGCCCTCGTGCCGATGTTCGGGGAGGATCCCGTCGAGCTCGGGATGGCGAACATGGAAGCCGAGCTCCTTCGCCGAATGCGAGACGACGCGGACTACCCAGAGATGTTCGAAGCGGCGTTTCCAGAGAAGGACGATCCGATCGACCTCGACAGCATCACGAAGGCGATCGCCTCGTTTCAGCGCGCGCTCACCAGCTTCAACTCTCGCTTCGATCAAGGCGCGGAGGCCTTGACACTCTCGGAACAGCGCGGTGCGGCCCTCTTCTTCGGGGGCACCACGGAAGCAGGCGTGCCGGACGCGCTCGAATGTTTCCACTGCCACGGCGGGTTCCTGCTCTCGCAGTCGGTCGATCACGACGGCAGCGAGTTCAACCAGCAGACTTTCATCAACAACGGGCTCTACAACCTCGATTCGGACGGGAGCTACCCGACCGGCAACGAGGGGCTGTTCGACATGACGAACGACCCAGCCGACAAGGGGAAGTTCAAGCCGCCGAGCCTCCGCAACGTCGCGGTGACCGCGCCTTATATGCACGACGGCTCGATCGCGACCCTCGAAGAGGTCGTCGACCACTACGCGCGGGGCGGACGCCTGGTCGAGGACGGCCCGAACGCCGGCGACGGCTTCGACAACCCCAACAAGAGCAGCTTTCTGAACGGCTTCGTGATCAGCGAGCAGGAGAAGCAGGACTTGCTCGCCTTCCTTCGTACGCTGACCGACGAAGACCTGCTGACCAACCCGGCTTTCAGCGACCCCTTCGTTGGGCCGGACTCAGCCGAGTAGTCGTGGCTCGCGGTCGAGCTTAACGCCGAAGCGCCCGTGAACGCGCTCGGCGATCTCGTCTGCCAGCGACAGGAGGTTCGCGGTGCTGCCGCCGCCGTGGTGTACCAGCGCCAAGGCATGCTTGCTCGAGACGCCAACCGGACCTCGTCGCATGCCTTTCGCGATGCCCGCATTCTCGATGAGCCAGCCGGCGGCCAGCTTCACCTTGCGGCCCGGCGCAGGATAGCGTGGGACCTCAGCCGCCGAGCTGACCAGGCCATCGGCCAACGCCCGCTCGACGATTCGCTCGGCTTCGGCCGACGTGACGATGGGGTTCAGAAAGAAGGAACCAGCGCTTCGGCGATTGGGGTCGCCGGGGTCGAGCACCATCGACTTCTGGCGGCGGAGATCGAGAACCGAACGACGAACCTCGTCGAGCCCTGCATCCGGGCCCAGCTGTCGTGCGAGCTCGGCGTAGCGAATTGTTGGGGGGTCGTTCGGTCGAAGCGCGAAGCGAACCGCCGAGACGACGAAACGGCCGGGCTCGCGCTTGAAGAGACTGTCGCGATATCCGAAACCACAGTCCTTCGGCCCCAGCTCCTCGAGCTCGAGGGTGTCGCGGCGAAGGACGCGGACAGCCGAGATCACATCGGAGACCTCCTGGCCGTATGCACCCACGTTCTGAATCGGCGTGGCGCCTACCGAGCCCGGGATGCCAGCCAGACACTCGACCCCCGCCCAGCCGCGACTGACCGCCGCGTCGACCAAGGACTCCCAGGGAACACCTGCGCCTGCCTCGACGACCCCGCCGTCGAGAAACTCGAGCCCGGCCATGCCCATCTGAACGACCAAACCCAGGTACCCTTCATCCGGCACGATCAGGTTCGAGCCGCCCCCTAGAATCGCGACCGAGACGTTCTGGTCGGCAGCCCATCGGAGCGCTCCGGCGAGGGCCTCTTCGTTCTCCGCGCGGACGAAGTACTTCGCGGCTCCTCCGAGCTCCAAGCTGGTGAGTGGAGCGAGCGGAACGTCGCGCTGAATCTCGAAGGAGCTCATTGGGTCGAGGGAATTCGCTCGAGTCCGCCCATGTACGGACGCAAGGCCTCTGGAATGGTCACGCTGCCGTCGGCTTGCTGATTCTGCTCCAAGATCGCCACCAGCGTGCGACCGATCGCCAGGCCGGAACCGTTCAAGGTGTGCACGAAGCGGGGCTTGCCCTTCTCTTCCGGACGAAAGCGGGCTCTCATACGCCGCGCCTGGAAATCGCCGAACCAGGAGCAACTCGAAATCTCACGGTACGCGTTCTGCGCAGGCAGCCAGACCTCGAGGTCATACGATTTCTGCGCAGCGAACCCCATGTCGCCGGCGCAGAGCTGCACGACCCGATGGTGCAGACCTAGCTTCTGCAGAATGGTTTCGGCGTGCTGGGTCAGCGCTTCGAGCTCGGACGCGCCCTGGTCGGGGTGGCAGAAGCGAACCATCTCGACTTTGTCGAACTGATGCACGCGGATCATCCCACGGGTGTCCTTGCCGTAACTGCCCGCTTCGCTTCGAAAACAAGCGGTGTAGCCCGCGTACGCAACCGGAAGATCGGCGGCCGGAAGGATCTCGTTCGCGTGCAAGTTGGTGATCGGAACCTCGGCGGTCGGCACCAAGTAGAGGTCGTGCCCCTGCGCATCGGCCTCGGCTTCCCAGTCCTCGTCCTTCGCCATCCGGAAGGCATCTTTCGCGAACTTCGGCAACTGGCTCGTTCCGAGCATAGCGCTGTCCTTGACGAGCACCGGCGGCCAGACTTCTTCGTAGCCGTGCTCCGCGCTGTGGACGTCCAGCATGAACTGCAGCAGCGCACGGTTGAGTCGCGAGCCGAGCCCCTTGAGCACGACGAACCGTGAGCCACTGATCTTCGCCGCGCGCTCGAAGTCGAGGACGCCGAGCTTCGTTCCGATTTCGACGTGGTCGAGCGCTTCGAAATCGAATGACGGTTTCTTGCCCCAGACACGGAGCTCGATATTGTCGTTTTCGCCCAGCCCGTCCGGCGTGTCCGCATGGGGCAGGTTTGGGAGATTCAGCAAGATCGCCTCGAGCTCGGTTTCGACCTCGGCCTGACGTGACTCGCCCTGCTTGATTTGGTCGCCGAGGGTCCTCAGCTGCTCCCGCTTCGCCTGAAACTCCTCCGACTTCTTGTCGGCGACCTTGGCCATCGACTGGCTGGCTTCGTTGCGCTCCTGACGACGCGCCTCCACGGCCGTAATCACGGTCCGCCGCTCTTCGGCGAGGGATCCGAGTCGGTCGAGAAGCTCGGCGTCGGAGAAGCCGCGCCTCGTCAGGGCCGCCTTTACCGCCGGCAGGTTTTCGCTCACGTAGCGCAGGTCGAGCATGGGCCGGGTCTACAACAGGAGCGCGGGAAGCACCAGTCGCGTAGTTCTTGGCGTGTCGCGCAAAACCTCCTACGTTTAGATTGTGAGCAAGAGGGACATGCTCGGCCGATGCGGAGCGATCGGCGATGTTCATTGCGAATCGGAAACGCTCGAGCGGGTGCTCGATGCCCTAGGCGAGATGAACGTCGAAACGGTTCTCTGCGTCGGCGATTTGGTCGACGGACCGGGTGACGCCGACGCCACTCTCGCAATGTTGGAGGAGCGCGGCGTTCAATGCGTGGCGGGCAACCACGAGCGATGGTTCCTCGCCGCTGAACAGCGGAGCCTCGAGAACGCGACAGCGGCCGTCAGCGACGCCTCACGCGCTTTCATCGAGGGCCTGCCGCAAGTGCGTATCTTCGCAACACCCGCCGGCAACGCTTTGCTTTGCCACGGCGTCGGCGAGGATGACGAAGCCTGGCTCCTGCCAGACACCCGGGGCTACGCGCTCCAGGACATTCCGACTCTCCGGGAACTGATGCTCGACGAGGACGTCCTCTTCATGCTCGGCGGCCACACGCACGAGCACATGGTCCGCGCATTCCCCGGCCTGACCGTGGTGAACGCAGGCACCATCCATCGTAAGGACGAGCAGACTTTCACGATCGTGGATTTCGATTCGATGCGAGTGAGCGTCTACTCTGCGGCGGAAGGGAGAACAGGAGAGCTCGTCGAAGAAGTCGAGCTCCCCGTCCCCGGACCGGCCTTTTAGGCCGCTACTGCCGCTTCAGCCTGCCCTACGGAAGGTTCCGGCAGGTGCAGGACTGGTCTTGCCCGAAGTCGCAGTTCTCCGCCGCATTCGGAACGAGTGAAAGTTGAAATCGGTTGCGCATTGCGACCTCCGTTCATTGCAGAACCCATCGACTGTCGTTGCAGCCGCCATGCCAAACGTTTCCCTCGGGGTTTCGGGCTGCCAACGGCTTCGCGAGGCGCAGGTGTTGGGTTCAAGCGCTGAGCTACGCACAGCCTGCGCCGGCGCGAACATGGAGTCTGACCGCGGCACGGCGACTGGCACTGACGCTGATTCGCCCCCACCGCGCCCAACGGATACACTGCCCTAGTGGGGATTTTGGCCTATCGGAACGTGTCGAAGCGTTTCGGGCAGCACCGTGCGCTCGAAGGCGTATCGCTCGAAGTGCAGCAGGGAGAGGTGTTCGGCCTGCTGGGTCCGAACGGCGCGGGCAAGACCACACTCATTCGAATCGGACTCGACATTCTTCGGGCCGACGAAGGTGAGGTTCTGCTGTTCGGCGCCACGCCCAACGCAGGCACCCTCGATCGTACCGCCTATCTGCCCGAGGAGCGGGGTGTCTATCGTCGCGCAAAAGTGCGTGAGCTCCTCTCCTACCTCGCTCGTCTGAAAGGCTTCAAGCGAGCCGCGGCGCAAAGGGCCGCAGACCATTGGCTGGAGCGCGTCGGCCTGAGCGCTGTCGCCGAACAGCGTGTCGAGAGCCTCTCGAAAGGCATGACGCAGAAGGTCCAAATCGCGGCCTGTCTCATGACCGAACCGGAGCTATGCGTGCTCGACGAGCCATTCTCTGGTCTAGATCCCGTCAACGTCGCTCTGATCACCGAGCTGATCCAGGAACGCCGCCGAACCGGACGCACCACCGTCTTGTCGACCCACATGATGCACCAAGTCGAGGCGCTCTGTGATCGCGTGGCGCTGGTCCATCGTGGCAACCTCGTCGTCTACGGCGAGCTCGACGAGATTCGCCGACGATACTCGCCCCACGAGGTAATCGTCTGGACGACGATGGACCTTCTGGCGCTCGGGATGGAGGCGACGCAGCGAGAGGCCGGCGGTTGGCGAGTGGAGCTGCCTCCGAGCTCGACGCCGGCGGACTACTTGAACCAGCTCGTGCAGAGCGGGGTTCTGGTGGATCGCTATGAGCCACTCGTCGCGCGTATGGACGAGATTTTCGTGAGCCTCGTGAGTGAGGGGCGCTGAGCCATGCGTGCCCAACGAATCGCCGCCGTTGCACGCTTCGAGCTTCTCGCCGTCGTGAAGCGCTGGTCATACCTGCTCGCGACCTTCGGCTTGCCCCTCTTCTTAGCGGCCGTTTCAGGAACGGTGCTCGGGGTTCAGACGTATTTCTTGTCACAGCGCGCGGCAGAGAGCTCGCGCTTCGGCTTGATCGACGAGGCCGAGGTCGTGGATCGCACGGTCTTCGAAGAGCGGGATGGCGAGCTCGTCTGGGAGTCGAGGAAAGGCGCCGACGAGGTCGTGCTCTACGACGACCGGACCCAAGCAACAGATGACCTGGGGTCCGGACGGCTCCGCGCGATGTACGTGATCGAAAAGGACTATCTCGAGAGCGGAGAAGTGCTCGCTCTTCAATCCGAGAAAACCCCGCTGCTGAGCATGAGCGGAACCTCGATCGAACCGACTCTACGGAAGCTGCTGACCAAGTCGCTCATCGAAGGGCGTCTGGATGGAGAGGTTCAAAAGCGAGTGCTCTCGCCCGCGTTCTTCGTTCGCGGCCGGCTCGGGCCGGAAGGCGAGGAGATCATCGACGTAAACGAAGCGCTCGATCTCTTGGTCCGTACGACGGTCCCGCTCTTCCTCGGTGTGCTTCTGCTGACCGCCCTGCTGAGCGCCTCCGGCTACCTCGTCCAAACCGTGTCGACCGACAAGGAGAGCAAGATCGTCGAGGTGCTCCTGTCCTCGGTGACGCCGGAGGAGATTCTCGCGGGTAAGCTCTTCGGCCTCGGCGCGGCGGGGCTCGTTCAATTTGCGATCTGGTCTTCGATGGTCGTATTCCTCGCGGCGACCGCGTCCGTGGCGTTCGCCTCGGTCGTTTCCATCCCCTGGCAGGCGATCGCCGTAGCCCCGTTGCTCTTCATTCTCGGCTACCTGTTTCTCGGAAGCCTGATGCTCGCCACGGCGGCTCTTGGCGCAAACGCTGCCGAGAGCCAGAAGCTCACCATGGGATGGGCCGTCCTCGCCATCCTTCCGCTGATGGTCCTGGTGATGC
>JBLYYU010000075.1:0-4024 GCA_048550275.1 Polyangiales bacterium | reverse complement strand
GGGAATCGCCCTCGAGAAAGCGCGCTTTGAGGCGGGGGATGTCGGCGAGCATCACTTCCGGGGCGAGATGGATCTTCTTGTCTTTCGTGAAGAGTCGCTCGGGCAAGCATCGTTCGTGCTCGCCGAGGTAGATGCCGTGGGGGTGCTCTTTCAGCTTCTTCACGCTGAGGCCTTTTCTGTTGAACGGGTTCAGGCCCGCTCCGTAGGGACCGAAGCGGAGCCCGAGGTCCAGCAATAGCTCCGGGCTCACCCATCTCCGCACGAAGCCACCGACGAGCTTGGCGAAGAGCCTCTTGAACGGATTGCGGGTCCGCTTGACCACGAGCCGAGTCAAGACCTCGGAAATGATCTCGAAGTCGGTGTACCCGGGGGCCTTCGCTTCGAAGAGTGGCGGGTTGTACGTGGTCCAGTTGATGGTGTCGTACGTGTGATAGAAAAGGTCGTAGTGGCTCTTTTCGAACGGCCCGACCGGCGGCAAGATGATGTCCGCGTGGCGGGTGGTCTCGTTGATGTACGGGTCGACCGACACCATGAAATCGAGCTGGTCGAGCGCCTCTTCGAACCGCTTCCCGTTCGGCATCGAGAGCGCCCCGTTGCCCGCCATGCCGATGAACCCGCGAATTCGGCCTTCACCGGGCGTCATGATCTCTTCGGCCAAGATGGAGACCGGAAGCTCCTGGGCGAACTCCGGCCGCCCGCTCACCCGGCTCCGATAGCTGTCCCAACTTCCTTGTGAGCCTTTGACTCCGTTCAGCACGTCGATCGCGGGTCGGGGAAACGTCATCCCTCCCGGCTCGTCCATGTTGCCGGTGATGACGTTGATCACCATCATCAGCCAATTGCAGAGGCCGCCGAACTCCTGCATCGAGAGACCCGTTCGACCGTAACAGATCGCCGATTTGGAAGACGCTAGCTCCACTGCGATGCGCTCGATGTCCTGCGCGCTGATCCCGGTGACTTCGGCGATCTTCCCGAGATCGAACCTGCGGGCGATCGGCTCAATCTCGTCCCAGCCGACGATGTCTTCCCCGAGGCGCCCCGGCGTCGCCAGCCCCTTTTCGAAGATGACTTTGACGACACCCATGAGGAACAGGGCGTCGGTGGAAGGACGAATGAAGTGATGCTCGGTGCAGTGCTCTGCAGTCTCGGTGCGGCGCGGATCGATCAGCACGACCTTGCCACCGCGAGCGCGGATTGCGTCGAGCAACTTGTACGTATTGGCACCCGTCGCCATCTGCGCACCATTCGAGATCTTCGGATTGGTGCCGAGCATGAGGTAGTAGTCGGTCCGACCGAGATTCGGGATGGTGGCCATGAACTGGTGGCCGAACATGAAGTACCAGACGAAATTGTGCGGTTGCTGATCGACCGTAGAGCCTGTGTACGTGTTCTTGGTGCCGACCAGGGCTCGGAGCGGCATGACTGTGAGAAGCCCGCCGATGTTGTGTGCGATGCTCCGTCCTTGATAGGTCGCGACGGCATCTTTGCCGTGGTCGCGCTGAATTGCGGCCAGCCGCGTCGCCACTTCATCGAACGCCTCGTCCCAGCCGATCTCATGCCACTGGCCGTCGATCTTCTTCACCGGCCTGTGCAGGCGGTCGGGGTCGCTGTGGACGTCCTGCAGCCCGGAAGCCTTGGGGCAAATGTTGCCCTTGCTCAGCACGTGCTGCTCGTCGCCGCGAATGGAGAGGATTTCGTCGCCTTCGTACTCGACGGCGATCCCACACATGGTCTCGCAGAGGTGGCAGGTTCGGTAGTGGGTTTGGCTCATGTCAGAAACGCGAGCGGCCCACGACGGGGAGCTCTCTCTTGAAAAGCTCCATCGTCGCGGGCCGCATCACAGTTTGGTGGTTAGGTGGGTAAGCTAGTGGGTTGAAAGAGCGTGACTACCAGAAGATGTACTTGCTGCGCGCGAAGTCCTGGCGAACTTCGAGTTGCTCGGTTCGATCGCTGGGCGTGAAAGGGCTGGCAGCGCCGAAGCTCTGCAAGAACGGTGCGACCTGATTGGCGGGCATCGGCGGGAACGCCACCGGGAGCATGCAGCTGAAGCCAGCCACGTTCGGGAACTCCGCCGCGGGAACGCTCTGAAGCCGTGCGGCGAGAAGCCCTTGGCTCATGTCCGCAGTGTCGATCCAGTTCTGGACGCCGGGGTCCTGCTTCGAAATGACCATATAGTAGGCCGTCTGGACGCCACAGTCCGGGCCGCCCCTGGCCGTGATCAATTGCTGGGCGGGATGCGGCGTTGGGAACGCCCCCTTCTCCGACTGACAGCTGCCGTCGAGACCCCAGCTCTGGCTCACGTTTCGGTTCGCCCAGTCCGCGGAGGAGCCCCAGAAGTTCGAAAGCTGCAAGCCGTAGTAGGCGGCGACGTCCTCATCGGGGAATCGGATGATCAAGGCCTCGTCGTCCTCGAGGTCGAACCACATCAACATGTTGAGCTGCGTCGTGATGCCGAGACCGCCGGTGGGCTGCCATGGGGTCGCGGTGTTGACCGGGATGTTGCCGGTGATCGAATCGATGAAGGCGGGCCAGAACGGCGCCTGAACATTGATGAGAGCCGTGCCGTCCTCGATCTGCTGGGTCATGATCGCCGGATCGAGGGGCCCGGACGGCACACCGCGGGTGCCCATTCGCTCGATGTGAATCTCGCCCGGTGCTTCGTTCTCCCAATCGCATGCGCTCTGTCGACGGGCGATCTGCAATTGCTCCGTGGCAAAGAGCTCGAGCCAGTTGTTCCCCCAGGCGGGGTCGCGGAGTTCGGGGCAGCTCGCGTAGACCTCGAAGGAGCCGTCGGGGTTGATGTCCATGTCCTCGTCCTCGAGGGTAGGGCCGCCGCCGCTTCCGCTGCCGGTGTCGAAGGTGGTGAGAATGAAGTCGGCCGTGTTGGTGCGATTGCCCCAGATCCGCCAGACACCTTGGCAATCCGGGTTCGCGACGATCGCGGCCATGTACTGGGTGTCCGGGTTGTCGACACCGATGCGGGTGTCCGGATCATCGAAGCCCGCGAACCGCGGGTAACCGCGTCGGCCCGCGCCGCTCGAGGTGAGCTGCGAGCGATTCGTGCTGTGAATGAAGGCGCTCATCAAGTCGTACGCGCCGACGGCGTGCGCGTCATCGAGGTCGAAAGTCGCCGCAGAGAGAAACTCTTTCTGCATATCCTTGATGGCCTTCAAGTAGTCCCGGAAGGCTTTGTTCATCGAAGCGATGTCGGAATCTGGACTTCCAAGGCCGCCGCCGTCAGCGGAGGCGTCTCTTGGCGTGCCGGACGCGGCGATGGCCAAGCAGGTGGCTCCGACGAGGAGTCCGCCCACGAGTGATTTGGTGATGCGCCGATAGAGAGATCGGCTCGAGGATCGGGTTCTGTCTGACATGCGTTGCTCCCTTTGCGGGGGTTGGGGATTTCTGAAGAGGGGTTCAGTTGCTGGGGCGAGCAAGCTGCCCCTTTTGAAACAAGAGGCACCCTATGTCTCATGTTTCAGATCCAGATGCAAGATACAAAACACGAAATTTGTGTCTTGTGGTATTATGTAATGATATCAAGATGATGCCGGTGTCGATCAAGCACTTGGATCGGCAAATCGGGGCTCGCGCTTCTCAAAACTAGCGCCGATCGCCTCCATTTGATTGGGGCTACCCATGAGCGCGCCTGAACACTCGAACTCCATCGCCAAGCCGTCGGCCAAGGGCAGGAGGGCCGACTGGTTCAGCAGACGCTTGATGCTCCGGATCGCGTCCGGGCTCTTCTTCGCGATCACCGTAGCAAGCTCGTAGGCCGTCTCGTACGGCTTCTCGCTCACCTCGGTAGCCAGCCCGTACCGAGCCGCCTCCTCGCCGCTGATCGGCAGGCCGGTCATCGCCATCTTCTTCGCGACGTCGAGAGGCACTAGGCGGCGTAGCGCTTGCGATCCCGACAGGTCTGGGACGAGGCCCCCGTTCACCTCGACGAACGCGAGCTTCGCGTCTGGCGCCACGACACGAACGTCCGCACCGCGCGCGATGTGAAGTGCCGCGCCATACGCAGCGC
>JBLYYU010000074.1:0-5669 GCA_048550275.1 Polyangiales bacterium | reverse complement strand
TCGATCGCAGTGGCTCCGGCTGAGAAGGTACAGCCCCGCTCCTGGATGTCGGTCGCGAGGCGGCGAATCTCTTCGCTGTCTTCCTCGGCCATAGCCATGGCGCGGAGGTTCTCCCAGGCGATCTGGCCGGTCGCGTCTGCTTCTTGGCCCGAGCAACGCTCCTCGTAGATGCGGGCGAATCGGCTCTCGGCCTGAGGCCAGTAGCCGTACCAGTAGAGGAGCAGAGCGTTGTTGTAATCGTATGCGGCGCGGACGCCTTCGGTGTCGCGGCTCGGACTCACGCGTGTGAGGTAAATTTCCCGGGCTCGCGCAAGACGTTGCACGGTTTCCGGCATCGCTACGGGCTGAACCGTCGGCGGATCGCCAGTGGGAACCGGCGCTTCTTGGCGAATCGCAAGGCGACCTTCTTCGACGTCTCGATCCGCGATGCGTTTGAGCGATTCGACGACCCGTCGCGCCGACTCGGCCAGGTAGCTGTCGTCGACGTTGCTGTCCCGGACCTCAGCGTACTCGGTGGCGGCCTGCTCGTAGCTCTTGGACCAATACAGCGCGTCAGCCAGGTTGTAGTGAAGCTCGTAGCCCTGCGGGTTATTCGGGTAGCGCTCGAGGTAGCTGCGGTATGCGCTCGCTGCCAGGCCGTACTCGACCTGAGAGTCGCGGCAGAGCTTCACGTTGCGCTCCTGCACACAGCGCTGACGCAGGCCCTGGGCAAGCTGATGGTGGTGAATCGCCGTAACGATGAGCGCGTTCTCGGCGAGCTGCTCGGCGTTCCGCTGTTCGGCGGGCCGGTCCATGTTCGCGTTCCACCAGGAGCTGCCCTGCACGTACTCGGTAAGCTCGGAACGGGCGACGATCGCGTTCTCGAACTCGTTGTGCATCTGATGGGCGCTAGCGATTTGACTGAGGATCTCCGGCGTCCGGTGATGGTTCGGCCACTTGGAGATCGTCAGGCGCCAGGCTGCGATGGCCTCGGGGTACTTGGCTTCGTCGAAATAGACCTGGCCAAGCTGGTAGTAGACCTCCGGGGTCCATTGCCGATCCTGGGGGAGCAGCGTGGCGTCCTGGATACGCTTGATGCCCGTCGGTTTGCCCTCGATTGGGTCGGCAACCTGGTTCTCGTTCCAATCGTCGTACGCGAAGGCGATGCCGAGGTACTCGACGGCTTCAGGTCGAAGCTCGGAGCCCGCCCTGCCCGTCTCGCGCTGCGCGTCGTCGGACCATTGGACGAGCTTGCCGAAGTTCTGAATCGCGTCGGGGTAGCGGCTAGCCCGGTAGTACGCCCAAGCGACCTTGTAGAGCGCAAGGTTGTAGTTTCGGTCCTCGGCGTTCTCGAGAATCCGTCCGTAAGCTGCGATCGAAAGGTCGAGCGCGTTCTGCCCGCCGAAGTCATCGAAGTGGTACTCGCCGATTCGGAACCAGGTCTCGCTGACGAAGCGAGCCTCGGGCGAAATCGATTGGCAACTCTGGTACGGGTCCTTGAAGGTGCCGCCCACCGAGGCTCCGAGAGGCCGTCCGCCTAGCGTCAGAGCGGGGTACCTGGCCTGCGCGGCGAGCGAAGCGTCCGCTGGAGGTGGGCGCCAGTCTGGATCGTAGCGATAGTTGTTGGCGCAAACCAGCGCGAGCCAGGCGGCCAGAGCCTCTTCCGGGCGGCCCATCTCGTTGAGCGTGTAGCCGATCAGATAGTAGACGCCGTCGGAGCGCTCGTAGCCCGGGAAGCGTCGGGCCAAGGACTTGTACAGCATGACCGTGGGCGTGAAATCCGGAGAGGTCGGAAGGTTGTCCTCGGCGGTGAGGTCGCCGGCCTCGCGCGCGGATTGGGCGTCGTCGTAGAGCTGCTGGAACTCCAGCGCGCTTCGCTCGAAGTAGAGCTCGCCGAGCCGGAACATCGCGTCCGGGGTGTACTTCGGGTGGCTTGGATAGCGGCGAAGGAATTCCTCGAAGACCCGGATCGAGCTCTCGCGGGCTTCGTTGAATTCGCGCTCTTCGACTTCGAGTTGCTCGCCGTACCAGCGCTCGCGCTCCCGGCGTTGCTGGAGGTATTCGCGGCGCACGAGTGAGGTCACCGTGGAGCGGAAAGCTTCGCCGGTTTCGGTGAAGCGCTCGACTTCTTCCTCGAGCTGGCGGAGCGCCTCGAGCTGTGCCTCGGTGGGAGGCTTGCGTTCGTCGACGATACGCTTGCCCGTGTCTTGAAGGAACGGGGGCAGACTCACGTCGGTTGCGCCGTCCCAGGGAGTGGCATCCTCGCCCGGCTCAGGCTCCACGCCCTCATCTTGCGCAGCGACGAACGCCGGAAAAACGAGGGCTCCAAAGAGAAGCCCCAAAATCAGAAGCTGGGAAAGCCGAAGGCGAGCGATCATGGCTCGTTCCCGCTCCCCTCGTTTAGATCCATCACATCGCTGAACTCGTCGTCGAGGGATTGAATCTCACGGGCGCGTTCGCGGGTGAGCGTGTCGATGCGAACGCGATGATCCTCGCGGCGGGCCCAGGCCACGTCGATTTTACCGACGTCCGCGCGCAGGACGAGGTCGTAGAAGCGATCGTGAATGCGATTGAAGTTGAGGTAGGTGATCGCGCCCACCACGTCCTCCGTCTCGCCCTCGTGCGACTGAAGCGCGGCGCGGTAGCGGCCGAGGTTCCGCGTCTCTTGGTTGACGATGGTCAACATGTCGTTGACGCGACGTTGCACCACGGCGGCGATCTGGGCGTCGCGCTGATCGAGCTGGCGCTCGAGTGCGGCAATGCGGGTGTACGAGGCGTCATATTGCGGGCCCGCGGAGCCCGCGAGCTGGCGTTCCCTGGCGACGACGTCGATGAACTTGTCGCGCTCGAGGTCGTCCGCCTGGTAACGGCTGTCACCGACGCCAACGTGGAGGCGACCGACTTCGAGCCTTCGACGAATCCAGGTGATCTGCTCTTCGTACTCTTTGATCTCAGCCTCGTGCTCGGCGAGCTGCGCGCTGACGGTCCGTGGATTGACTTTCTGAGGGTCGATCGCCGGCAGGCCTGCCTTCGACGCGACGATGCGAGCCTCGAGGCCGAGGAGCTCGACGCGGAGGTTCTGAAGATCGCGCTCGGCGGCCCGGTACTCGGCGAGCTTTTCGAAATCGCGATCGATGAAGCCCTCGGTTTCGGTGGGCATCTTGGTCACATTGGACTGAAGCTCTCTGCGCCTCGCTCGGATACGTTCGAGCTCGCCCTGGCGGCTTCCCTGGGCCCGGGCCTCGCTCTCGATCAGGCTGCCGCGTGCGCGGGCCGCGCGGTTGCGAAGGCCCGTCGAGCGCTCGAACTCCCGACGAAGATCGGAAAATACACTGAGTCGGTTGGGGGCGCTGAGGGCCGCGCTGATTCGCTCGGCCAGGTCTTCGGTCTCGACGACGAGCTGCTTGGCCTCGCTCAGATCCGCGAGCACTTCGAGGGCGCGTTGGTAGTCGCCTTCCAGCTCGATCCAGCGTCGCGCCGACTCCGGAAGGAAGTCGTCGATGTCGAAGTCATCTAGGTTTTCGCGAACAACGTCTCGGAAATATGCGTGAAGATCGGGGTGCTCGCGGCGTTTGGCGCTGAGTGCGTCCCGGATGGGACCAAAGGTCGAGCGGACTTCATCGAAGACGACCTCGGCCTCGTCATAGCGGCCGGTTCGCGCCAGGAGGTCGCCTCGGAGGACCTTGCCGTCGGCGTTGAGCGGGCTGTCGGGCGCAGCGACTGAGAGCACCTCGAGGGCCCGCTCCGCTTGAATGGCGTCGCCCATTCGAATGTAGGTCCATGCGAGCTCGAAGAGGGCCTCGTCGAAATGAGGAGAGGTCTGTTGGACGGCGCGGTACGCCTCGACCGCCTGGTCGAGCTGGTTGGTCTCGTAGTAGAGCCGGCCCAGGGCGAGATAGGTCAGCTCCCTGACTTTGCGCTCCTGTTCGTTTGCGGGCTCCAGGCCGAGGACGCCGTGGAAGGCGGCGATCCCGTCGAGGTGCTCGCCTCTCAGAGTGTGGATCGTGCCCACGAAGTACTTCGAACGAAGGGAGAATTCGGTGCCGCCCGGGATCGCGATGAAGCCTTTGCGCGCAAGCTCGAGGCGGGCCTCGTCGATGCCGCGAATCTCGACGTCAGTCGGGGCGTTGAGCACGTCGTCGATCGGGACCGCTCGGTTGTACAGATACTTGGCTCGGAAGTACGCGGTCGTGACCGAGAGGGTCGATGAGGACAGTGCCTCGAGTCGCCCGAAGTAGGCGTCAACCTCACGGAAGTCCCGGGTGTGGATGGCGATTTCGATCAGGCGGCTGAGCGCGGGCTGAAGGAATGGCGAGAAGCTCGGCTCGGCGCTGCGATCGATGACCTCGGCGAGCCGCCGTCGGGACCCGAGGTAATCCCCAGCCTTGAAGAGCGACTCACCGAGAAGAAACAGCGCTTCGGGATAGGCTCGATGGGAGGGGTAGTGATCGACGATGTCGGTTAGGAGAATCGCCGCGCGGAGGTAGTCTTCGAGGCGGAGATAGAGCTCCCCGTCGGCGAGGCGCTCCTCTACGAAGGTGTCGCTCTTGCGGTCGTGGGGGCGCACCGGGCTCGCGAGTAGGCGCTGGGCGTCGGCTTCGAGCTCGGAAAGCTCGCGGTTTGCGGCGTTCAAATCCTGGGCGGCAGCCTCAGGCGCAGAAGACGCAAGCAGGCCGATCGCCAGGCCCAAACCCAGCCACGTCCAATTCGCTTGCCCCCTGCCAAGTGTCGGTGAGGGGGGCGGCGATACGGTCGCCCCGCGAGGTCGCATTACCGATCGCCCTCACCGCTTGCGTCAGGCCGAGCCTGACGTTCCACGCGCTCGATGTAACGAACGGCCGGCCGCTCTTCGAGTGGCGTCGTTGGACCGCCCTTTTCGAACCCGACGACGTGAACTGTCGCGACCCGACCCTCGGGGACCGCAAAGGTGTACGTAGAGCGCACCTTGAATCGGTAGCCCTTGAGATATGCGAAGACGCCGAAGCCGTGCCCCCGGTATTCGAGGTTGACCGTGAGCGTGTGCTCGCCGGGAACGATACTGCCGTTGTAGACCTCGAACTCCTTCTGCTCGCCAAGGGAGCCTTCTTCGTCGGCCTTGGCGAAAATCGGTGCGCCGTCGAGCGCATAGACGACACGGACGAGCTTGTACGACTGGGACATGCGGTTCTCGTGAACGATGACCGCCTGCCCGCCGCCCACGACGCCTTCGAGCACGGTTTCGGCTAGCAATGAAAGCCGTGCCTTGGAACGGAAGATCTGTTCTTTCAGCTCGTTGATTCGCTGTTCCAGATCGCGAAGGCGCACAGCGTAAGTGCCGGCGTCGATCGGTTTGCTCGGTTCGGCCGGCGCGGCTGCTTCGGCCGCGGCAATAGCCTCTTCGGCTGCGGCGCTGGCCTGTTCGGCGCCGTCCGCCGCTGGAGTGGCCTCGGGCTGCGCCGCCGCAATGGCGCCCCCCGCCAATATGCACGCTGCCAAAACCGAGAGCGCAACTGTCCCGCGCATCGCAATTCCCCTCTAAGTGACCACCATTCGAAGCGAAATTGCCCCCCGGCAGTCCCCGAGCTTATACCGCAGCGTTCGTGGGCGGGTCAATGAAGGCCGAGGCATTTTTGGTTCGGAGCGATCGACGAGAAGCGTTGAATTGTCCTTCACTTGCGCTGAGGCGATCGCCCGCGTTCGGCACGCTCAGC
>JBLYYU010000073.1:0-20286 GCA_048550275.1 Polyangiales bacterium | reverse complement strand
TCATGAGGCATCAAAAGGCAGGCAGAAAGTTCGGTCGCAACACCAGCCATCGCCGAGCCATGTTCAGGAACATGGCGGGCAATCTGGTTTTGCACGAACAGATCAAGACGACCGACGCGAAAGCGAAGGAGCTCCGGCGCATCGCTGAGCGCTTGCTCACCAAGGCCATCCGTCTAGGTGACGACCTCACGGTCGACGTTTCGAAGCTGAAGGACGAGTCGGAGCGCGCTCGGATCTTGTCGCGGCGCCTTCACGCCCGTCGTCAGGTGGCCCGCTTCCTTCCGAAGCAGCTCGCCAAGACCAACGCGGACGGCACCGTCGAAGAGGTGGACCTGATCCACAAGCTCTTCACCGAGCTGGCGCCCCGGTATCTCGAACGAGCGAAGGCCGACAATGGCGGCGGCTACACCCGGATCATCAAGGTCAACCATCGTCGGGGCGACAACGCGCCGATGTCCTTGATCGAGTTCCTGGACTGAGCGGCAAACGCTTCTAAGCGTTGAAGCGGTCGAGCTTCTCCTGCGTCGGGAATTGGATCAGCATGAGGATCCAGCTCGCGACGAAGAACGGGAGGACTGCGATCGCCGTCCCTCCGAGAAGGCCGAGCACCAAGCCAAAGACTGCGAGGCTTTCGGCTAGCGCCATCGAGAGGATCAGGGCGGTCATGTAGAGGCCCTGTCTCGCGCCTCCGCTGGCGCGATTACGAATCATTCGTGGCGCTGCGATGCTGGCGGCTGCGCTCATCGCGGCGACGAACGCAAGAGGGTAGAGAAGCATCTCCCAGGCCTCGTCCGCTTCAAGGGTGACGAGCTCCAAGACGACGAGGTAGATCAACGTCGACGCGAACAGCGCGGCCCAGAGGATCCGAGGCATGGTGAGCTGGCCTTCCATCTCTCGATGATGACAGACACCGAACAGGGCCACCAAATCTCGGACCCGTGTTTGCGGACGCCGCTACGAACAATTGCGTATATCGAAAAATCGAGCCCGGGCGTACCGTTCGAAAGTCCATGGCGAGTGCTGGGTGCTCGTCGTCGCAAAGGAGCAGTACGATGGCCGATGCAGCAATTCTAATTCGATGGAACCGCGTGGTACCGGGTCGCGAACAGCAGGCCCTTTCCCTTTTTGGCCAGTCTTTGGAGTACTACGGGACCCTGGCAAGCGAGGGAGCAATCGACAGCTACGAGCCGGTCATGCTCAATCCAAGCGGTGGCGACCTCAACGGTTTCATTCTCCTTCGTGGAAGCGCTGATCAACTCGACGCGGTCAAGCGTGAGGACCGATTCATCGACATCATGATGCGCGCGGCGCACAACTGCGAAGGCCTCGGTGTCAACGACGCCTTTCTCGAAGGCGAGCTCCAAGCGCGCATGTCGAAGTGGGCGCAGATCATTGCCCAGTAGTCAGTAGGCGCCGCTCATTCGCTGACGCCGCTATGCGGCGACGACAGGAAGCTTGGCCGCCTTGAGCTCGGTCTTCGGATAGAACTGCTTGCAGTAGCGGCGGTATTCGCCAATCGGTCCGTCGCCTTCGGCGAGAATCGGTCGTTCGACGTATCGCTTGGCTTCCCAGATCGGCGCGTCTTGGCCGACTTCGCGGTTGAGACCCCAAGTTGCCGCAGCTCGAATCGCGTAGCCTAGACCCAGGGCGCGCGGTCCGACCTTCTTCACCGAAGACGCGGTGCGCAAAATGATCTTGCCGTTCTCAACGGGGCTCGACAGGACCAGCAGGTTGATCTCGATGCCGAAGCGTTCGATGCTCACGCGGACCAGAGAATAGCCCAGGCCGTGAACCTCGACCCGGAACTTCGCGACAAAGTGAATCTTGCCACCGAGGGGATACTTGATTCCGTATGCGCCCCTCAAGAGGTGCCCCTCGATGTCGAGATCGCCCTCGGTCCAAGCGCCGCCGAATCCGTGAACTTCGACGAAATGCCCGATGTCGACGCTGTTCTCGCTCGTCTCCTGGGGATGGCTGTTGACGTTCATCGTGCGGGTGCTGAAGGCGGTCCAACCGTTGGCGGGGCCTGGCAAGATGGGAACCTCCCAGTCCGGCTGCTTCCCTTCGGGGTGGTACCAAGCGAAGACGTAGCCGTTGTGCTCGCGAATCGGCCAAGTGCTGAGCTTCGCCTTGCGTGGAACCGCCTTGCCGTATGCGGTCTTGACGCAGCGACCATCACCGCCGAACTCGAAGCCGTGGAATGAGCATCGGAGGTTCTCTCCCTCGACTTTTCCAGCGCCAAGGTGCGCACCCAGGTGGGGGCAATACGCGCCGGTCAGCCGGGCCTCGCCCGACTCGGTTCGGTAGAGGACCAGCTCTTCGCCGAAGTACTTCACGGGTAGGATTTGCCCCGCTGACAGCTCGTCTGAGGTGGCTACGGTGTACCAACCCACTGGAATGCCTGGAAAACGGTAATTCTCGACCACGGTTGCTCTCCTGTAGAAGACGCAGAAGCCCCTTCTCGCCGGGAAATGTAGGCTCATCCCTGCCTACGGACCGAAAAACCGGGTGAACGGTGCGGAGGGGAGGGTGAGCGGTAGTCGCCTCGTGGCGAACGGTTTGCCGGGGCGGTCGCACGGCGAAATGGCCCGAGCTTTGACTCAGATGGCGTCTTTTCGGCCTCAGTCGATTCTCTTTACAAGACGTCGTAAGCCGATATTAACGCCTCTGTGATTGCGAAATTGTTAGGCCTGCCGGACACACCGGCCGTGATGTTTCTCGTCTTCGCTGGCGGCGGGATGCTCTACTTCTTTTCCATCGCTTCGATCGCGTACTTCCTCTACTTCAAGAAGTTCAAGGCGCGCTTTCATCCCGACTACGAGCTCGACCGGCGCGAGATGAAGTCTGCCATCAAGTGGGTCGTCATTGGCATCATCGGCAACGGCCTCTTAATGCTTCCGATCCACCTGCTGATCGCGAAGGACTACTCCAAGATGTACTACGACGTGGCGGACCACGGCTGGGGTTGGATATTCGCCCAGGTGGCGCTGCTCCTCGTCTTCACCGAGACGCTGATCTACTGGACGCACTGGGCCTTTCACAAGTCACCATTCCTCTGGAAGTACGTCCATGATCGACATCACAAGTACAGGGTGCCGCAGCCTTACTCGGCCCTCTCCTTCAACCCGATGGATTCGTTTCTTCAGGCGGTTCCGCACCACATCGCAGCGTTCTTCTTTCCGCTTCACGCCGGCGTCTACGTCGCCTCAGTGACGTTCGTGACGCTCTGGGCAGTATGCATCCACGACCGCGTCAGCTTCTTTCGTTGGCCCTGGCTCAACTACACCGATCACCACACGCTCCACCACTGGTATAGCGACTTCAACCTCGGCCAGTACTTCACGTTCTGGGATCGATTGGTCGGTACGTACCGCAGCCCCACCATCGACTACGACGATGTCCCTGAGGGAATCATCTACCGGCCGCAGTCGGACAAGCCACGTTCCAGGGCACCAAGCGCATTGGCATCGAGCGGTGTTCAGCCGGCGGAGTAGTGCTCAGGGCGTGATCCTAAAGTCGGTATATTCGCCGGTGTAGCTTCGCCAGCGAACATCGACGGCGTCGACGCGTGCGGTGGATGGCCCGACGTGCGACCAGTTTAGGAAGTCCTTCACGTCATCCTCTTCGCCTTCGGCGACGATCTCGACCGAGCCATCCGTCCGGTTCTTCACCCAACCGCTCAACCCGTGCTGCCTCGCTTCGCGCTGCGCGGTGGCTCGGAAGTAAACGCCTTGCACACGGCCTCGGACGACGAGGTGAATTCGTTTCTGGCCCATCGCTCAGTTATTGCCCATCGGTCCGGCTCCGCAAACCTCAGCCGTAGCGCACGCCCAATACGTGGATGTAGCCAAAAACCAGGACCTTGCGGGCGTGAGCGCCGACTGAGCCTCCGTCCTCAGCGGCCAGCTTTTTGGCGAAGACGAACGCCTCGGCCAGGTGTACGGCAAGCAGGCCCAAAAGCAGCGTCTGTCCGATTCCGGGTCGCGGCACCGAGCCGGGCGCGATGAAGGAGAGGGTGCCCCAGGCCCAGGCGGCTAGTACGATGATCTTCCCGAGCGCGATTGCGAGCTTCATGGGCGGAGCATACTCAATCGGGAAGCTGCATCACACCGGGCAGTGGGGTGCTCGAGGCGCCGGCAGGGGCCGGAACGCCTAGGAGGGCGGCTAGCGTTGCGGCGACCCGGAGTGCGTTCTGAGGTTTCCTACTCGTTCTGCGCTCGACGGCGGTCCCCCAGATGAGGACGGGCACCTGCCGGTCATACTCCCATGGCGTCCCATGATTCGTTCCGCCGCGCTCCGAGAGTCCGTCGAACCAGCCCGGTTCGGTGACTAGATAGAGGTCTCCGGGCGGATCGTCCGGAAGGGTCGCGCCGATCAGACGTTCGAGTTTCCTCCCGCTCGCGCGGAGCTCGGCAGGGTTGCTCGCGTCGTACACGGCTTTGATGCCCTCTAGCTCCGGCATCGCTTTGCGCAGCGCCTTGGTGAGCTCTTTGCGACGCGCCTTTCCTTCGGTTGTGTATGTGAAAAGAGGAGCGACGTAGCCGGCGATCCAGTCTCCTTCGCCGAGGGCCGCGTCGGCTGCCCCCTCTGCTGCCTCGTGAAGCGCCTTTCCGCGCACTCGGCCCCCTGAACGGCCATTGGCGTTGGCCCGTTCCGGCAGCTCTGCCACGCCGTGGTCCGCGGTCAGAACGAAAGCGACGGGGCCGCGCGACTCGAGCAGTCTGACGAAGCGAGTGAGCGCACGGTCAATCCGCTGCAGATTGTCGGCGTATTCCCAGGACTGCGCGCCCCAGATGTGCCCGACGATATCCGTTCCGGAAATTCCGAGCGCCAAGAAGTCCGGCACCTCGTCCGTTCCCATCCGTTCGGCTTTTACGACCGCATACGCCGCTGCCATGAGGTATTCGCTGGCGTCCGGCATGCTGGGAAACGCGCGGAAAGGATCGGGCGACTCGTGCGGGTCGTGCGGAAACGTGGGGAACATTTCTCCGGGCGCAGCGTCCGGGCCTAGCCGGGCTTCGAGTCGCTTCGGGTCCGCAGGCTGCCAGGACTGGAGCAAAGGCTCCACCGGATTTGCTTTGTTGAAGTCGCGAAGCCACTCGGGCAACGTCTTCTTGGGCGCATAGTACGTGGAGGTCGTCATGGCCCGAGCCTCTGCATCGTAGAAGACCACGATGTTTGGCTTCTGACCGACTGGCAGAGCGGCGGAACGCGCCTTCAAGGAGATGCCTACGATGCGTGCCTTGCCGTCGGTCTCGCGTCGCAGGACGTCCGCCACTGTTTCCGCGCGAAGCTGGCTGGGACTCACGTAGCGTTTCGGGTTTCCGAGAACCGCGTGTGTGCGATCGTCGACGGTGCGCCGTGAACTAAGCTCGGGGTCGTAGATGCCGTTTGCCACTATGCCGTGCTCCGAAGGAGGAACGCCGGTGCTGAGTGACGCGTGCCCGGGCGCCGTTTGCGTGGACGCGTACGGAAACTCCGCGGTGTGTGCGGCGCCGTCTTCGTAGGCGCGTCTGATCACGCTGTCGCTCGGTAGCAGCTTCAATTGCTGATCGAGTACCCAAGACCCGAGCTGGTCCATGACGATCAAGACGACGAGCTTCGGGGCTACCTTTGACTTCGAGGCCGGTTCCTGAGGCTCCTCTGGCTTCTCGACCGTCGGCGCAGTGCGAGGCGTGGTGGTCGCGCATCCAAGGGCGATCGACATTTCGGCTGCGAGCAATGCCGCGAGGACGAAGCGCGCGGGGGACTTCGATGTCATCGTCACGCTTGCAACTTAACTTGGCAAAAGGCCCGCCGCTAGGCGCCCGCAAAATCGAGGCTTGAAACTCGGGGGTGGTCGGCGCTAGATCTATTGTCCTACATGAGCCGACGTCTACGAAGCATTCACTCCAAGGCGCGCGTCGCGCGCGGCTGGTCAATCGGCTTCTACATCGCCGGCATTGCGGCGCTGGGCGCCGGGTTGCTCGTCGGTGGGATCGTCGCCGCCGCTACGGGCACGGCTGCGGGCTTGACAGTCGCCGCGGTGATCGCTGGCGGCGGAGTCGCGACGGGGGGCTTGAGCCTCTGGGAGAGCCGTCGCTTCAACCGACGGGCGAAAAAACTCGAGGGGACGATCTCTGAGCAGCGCCTGTTCGCCCTGGCTGAGAAGCACGCTGGCACGCTGCGGGTCGTCGACGTGGCCAAGGGCATGCGCGTCATGAGCGCCGAGGCGGAGGCGCTTCTCGACAGCCTCGTCGACGAGGTTCGCGTTTCGATGCGGGTCACAGATGAAGGGGAGATCCACTACGTCTTTCGCGAGATCGAGGTGCTGCCCGGCCCGCGTGTTCGCGTGGACGTCGGCGAAGTGGAGGCTCCGGTGGAGACAGAGACGGCCAACGTCGGCGGCAAGAAGCATCTAAATGATTGATATGACATGATTATTGCCTTGAAGGGCTTGCGTCTGCCAGAGGGGGGCCCGATGATTTGCCGTCCGGGGTCACCTAGGCTACATACGGCGGCCTCGCTCAGCGACGGAGCACTACAGCAATGAAACCCGACATCCATCCTGAATACAACACGGTTACCGTGCACTGCGCTTGCGGCGCCTCGTTCCAGATGCGTTCGACCCGAAGCATCGATCAGGTGGACATCTGCTCGGACTGCCACCCGTTCTACACGGGCAAGCAGAAGCTGGTGGACACCGCTGGACGCGTCGAGCGCTTCCGAAAGAAGTACGCGAAGACGGGCAAGCAGAAGGCCGACGCGGCGCCCGAAGCGCCCGCCGACAACTAGGTGGCCTTGCCCCACAAGGGCACCATACTGGCCACGATGGCCCAGCCCTACATCGGTGGGCAGGCGGTCATCGAAGGCGTGATGATGCGCGCTCCGGCGTGCCTGACCGTTGCCGTTCGGCGGCCCGACGGAACCATCGCCCTGCGCGAAGGCCTGTACCGCTCGACCTGGTCCAAGAGGCTCTGGAAGCTCCCGGGCTTCCGTGGTGTGGCGATGCTAGTCGAGTCGATGACGATGGGCTTCTCCGCGCTTCAGTTTTCGGCCGAGCAGCAGATGACGGAAGAGGAGCTCGCGCAGGACGAGGGCTCGGGTCGGCTCGCCGTCATCATCTCGACCGTGCTCGCCTTGGGGCTTTTCGTGGCGCTGCCGCAGCTCCTTGCAAGCCTCGCGGCCAAGGGCGCAGGTTGGGAACTCGGCCTCACGGACACGGCGTTTCACGTCCTCATCGGCGGGTTCAAACTTCTGATCTTCGTCGGGTACCTCTTCGCGATCAGTCGAATCCCCGACGTTCGGAGGCTGTTCCAGTATCACGGCGCCGAGCACAAGACGATTCACGCCTACGAGAAGAACCTGCCCCTGACGGTGGAGAACGTGCAGGCGCAGACGACGCTCCACCCTCGATGTGGAACGACGTTTCTCGTTGTCGTCATCGTAGTGTCGATCATCCTCGGATCTCTGGCCGCGCCCATGCTCATGCCCAACGTCGAAGGCTGGCTCGCTCAGTTTTCCTTGCTGCTGATCCGAATCGGGCTTCTGCCAATCATCGCCGCGATCTCCTATGAGTTTCAGCGTCTTAGCGCGCGCTTCTGTACAACGGGCTGGCGGCGAGTCGTCCTCTACCCGGGCTTTCTTTTCCAGAAGATCACTACCAGGCAGCCGAACGACGATCAGGTAGAGATCGCCATCGCCGCCATGGAGACGGCCGCCTGGCGTGACGGCATAAAAGACGAGGCGCCGCATGGCGAAGAGCCGATTGTCTTTGCGAGCTTCGCCCGCTTCAGGGAAGCATTGGGCGCGGAAGGCTCCTTGGGCTCTGCTCGCGCGGCCTAACCATGCTCCCTACCGACAAGCTCGATTCCTTATCGGCTCGCTACCGCGAGATCGAAGAGCTGCTTTGCCAACCCAACGTGGTGTCTGACGCCAAGCGGTACACCCGGCTGACCAAGGAGCGCGCGGAGCTCCAAGACGTCGTGGAGGCCTATTCGCGCTACGAGCAGGTCGTCGAGGACCTCAGTGGTCACCGCGAAGCACTGTCGGATCCTGACTTGAAGGAACTGGCCGCCGAGGAGATCCCCGGACTCGAAGAGGAGCGCGCTCAACTCGAGGCATCGATCAACCTCCTGTTGCTTCCGAAGGATCCCAACGACAATCGGAACACCATTCTCGAAATCCGGAGCGGTACCGGGGGTGAAGAAGCGGCCCTCTTCGCGGCGGATCTCTTTCGTATGTATTCGCGCTACGCCGAGACGCAGCGCTGGAAGGTCGAGGTGATGTCCTTGAGCGAGGCTTCCGCAGGCGGCCTCAAAGAGGTTATCGCGGCAATCTCCGGGGACAAGGTCTACTCACAACTTCGTTTCGAGGGAGGCGTACACCGCGTGCAGCGTATTCCGGCGACCGAATCTCAGGGGCGGATCCACACATCGACTGCGACCGTCGCGGTGCTTCCCGAGGTCGATGACGTCGACGAAGTGAAGATCGACCCCAGCGACCTCGAGATTTCGACGACTGCAGCCGGCGGCCCGGGCGGTCAGCACGTGAACCGAACGATGTCTGCCGTTCAGATCAAGCACATCCCGAGCGGCATCATGGTGCGCTCCGAGCAGCAGCGGTCGCAGCATCAGAACAAAGCAAAGGCCATGCAAATCCTCTCGGCCAAGCTTCTCGACATCGAGCGCGAGGCGCAGGCCAGCGCGATCAGCTCGGAACGCCGCAGCATGGTCGGCAGCGGCGAACGTTCCGAGAAGATCCGTACCTACAACTATCCGCAGAACCGCATCACCGACCACCGGATCCAGCTCACGCTCCACAATCTCGATCAGGTCATCGAAGGCGAGCTCACCGGTCTGTTCACTGCGCTACGCAGCCACCATCAGGCCGAATTGATGCGGCAGCAGTCAGAGAACTAGCCCGGCCGTCTCAGGGCCAGCGCTAGGAGGCCCGCCTACGGAATCAACCGCTCTTCTTTGAGCTTCTGAGCCACCGCAGCGGTCATCGAGCCCCTTGCGTCCTCGACCGATTCGGGGTCGATGGTCTCCGATTGGCCTGTCCAAACCAGGCCGTCGGTGGCGACGGAGTAGAGGTTGGTCTCGAGCCGCACGGTTGTACTCGTTTCGAAGTAGCCCGGCTTGTGCACCTGGGCGAACGTCGTGCCGTAGAAGCCATAGAAGCCGTAGCCCCAGCCGCCGCCGGTGTAGTAACGCGTCCTCGGGTTGTTGTAGGTCGATGGAGCCGTGTAGTCCGTGTTCTCATGGTCGACGCTGAGCAGCCGCGTGATCAGCACTCCATCGAACCCGCCGTTGTCGATCGCTGCTAGGAACTCCTCTTTGGTGAGTTGCTCCGTATTCGGTAAGACGGTCCAGCTGGCTAGCGAGGCGCCTCCCAGATCTGCAATCGCGGAGGTGAGCGCGTTCTCGAACGCTTGTCGGCCTTCGTGATCCTGAGCGACCCCGATGACGAAGAGCTTTTTGAACACCGTCTCTTCGAAACCAGGGTTTCGATAGCTCTGTGTGATGTTGGTCTGCGTCTTGTTGCACGCGGCCAGGGCCGAGAGCGCAACCAGGACGCCGAAGACTGCGCGAAATCGAATGCTCACCGGCAGAGAGTAGGGCAGCGCCCGTCCCAGCGCCAGCTACGGAATCAGCTTTTCGGCTTTGAGCTTTTTGGCGACGGCGGCCGTCATCGAGTCGATGACATCGGTCAGAGATTCGGGGTTGAGGGTCTCCGATTGGCCGGACCAGACCAGGTCGGCAGTAGCTACCGAATACAGATTGGTCTCGAGGACGAAAGTCGTGTTGGTCTTGAAGTACCCGGGTTGGTGCACGACTTCGTAGCTCGTGCCGTAGTACCCGTAGTACCCGTAGCCGTGGTACGCGCTGGGCACGGAATAGGTCGAGGGCGGGACGTATTCTTGGCTCTGGGCGACCTTCAGGAGACGCGTGATCACTACGCCGTCGAAATTGCCACCCTCGATGGCGCTGCGGACCTGCTCCTCGCTCAGCTGCGTGCTTTGCGGCAGCACGCCCCAGCTCGCTTGTGCGGCGGCACCCTCCTGGGCGAGGGACTTGGCGAAAGTGTCCTCGAACAAGCGCCGGCCGCTGTCATCCTCGCCCACCCCTATCACGAAGAGCTTCTGGAAGCCTCCGTTCGCGTAGCTCGGATTCCGCCAGCTCAGCGGGATTTTGGTCGTCGTCTTGCTGCACGCCGAGATCGCAATGAGCGCCACGACGAACGCGAGCAGCCTATGGAGTTGCGTTCTGTTCACGCCGGCCAGAGTACGGTAGCGCCCGTTCCGATGCCAGCCGGTAGAGATGCGGCTCAGCGATCCACGGATTCCGGCAGGCGATCGGCTCCGTGGGCGATCGGAAGGATCGGCTTTGCCGGGTTAGTCCGCGTCGCCTTTTGTACCTAGGTGGCCGAGCCGGTCCTGTTTGGTCTTCAGGTATTCTCGATTGTGCTCATGGACCTCGACCTCGTGAGGCTCCCTTCGGCTGACCTTGATGCCGTCGTTTTCGAGACCTTGGACCTTGCGCGGGTTGTTGGTCATCAGGGCGACGGAGCGAACGCCGAGGTCTCGCAGCATGTCGGCTGCGACCTGGTAGCCGCGCTGGTCGTCCTCGAATCCCAGGGCGAGGTTGGCGTCGACGGTGTCGAGTCCTTCGTCCTGTTTGGCATAGGCGCGAATCTTGTTGCCGAGGCCGATGCCTCGCCCTTCCTGGCGGAGGTAGAGCACCGCCCCCGTTCCGGCGCTCTGGATCCGCTCCAGGGCCAAATCGAGCTGATCCCGGCAGTCACATCGAATGGAGTGTAGGGCTTCGCCGGTAAGGCATTCACTGTGGACCCGGATGAGCAAATCGTCGGCACCCTCGACATCACCGACGAGGACGGCAAGGTGCTCTTTGTCGCTGCCAAGCTCACGGTAGACGACCACGCGAAACTGCCCAAACCGCGAGGGCAATTCCGCTTCGGCGTAGCGCTCGACGGTCGCTTGGTGCTGGCTAGTTTCGCTCACGTGAACAGCTTCGGTACCACAGCCGGGGGTAGCGTTCCATGCGACTAGGACGGCACATGTGCATCGGAGAGCTGCGCCAGTAGCGATGCAACCGACTCAGTGACTAGGCCAACCCGTTTCCCAATATCGTAGCATTCGAGGATTTGCTGACGTTCTTCCGGGCTGACTACGAGTTGATCGGCGACCACGTCGGCCGCTCTTGCCGCCGGAAGCTCGGTAGAGACCTGGAGTGCAAAGTCCGGCTGGCGCTCCCGTACCTTGGCGGCAACCCGGGTCGCACAGGCCATCATCGCGAGCAGGTCGGAGGAGCTCGCGCGGCCAACGTCTTCGATAGGCACTGCGCGGGCGCGGCGATAGGGGCGGTCCTTGCCCGGGATTTCGTGGAGGCGGACTCGATTGAGCCCGTGCAAGACGACGTCGTGTGTCCCGTCGGCGCGATGCTGGTGGGCTACGATGCGGCCAGCTCCGGCGATTTCGTGGATCGCCGGGTCGTCCTCGTAGTGGTCCTCCCAGCCGGGCGCGAGCAGCGCGACAGCCATCGCTGTGCATCCGCTTTGCATGCAGTCCTCGATCATCTCGGTGTACCGCGGTTCGAAGAGATGCAGCGGCAGGGCCGTGCCCGGAAAGAAAACGACTCGCGGCAGGGGAAACACGGGAAGCTTCGCCAGCTCCTCAGCCGACAGCGGAGTGCTCGGTTGCCATTCCATCGGAGCCTCTATTCGGACTCGTGCCATAGGACGTGCAGCGCCCTCGGCATCTGTGGGCTTCCGATCACGTCACAGTTCTCGCACGCGAGCGGGAAGTTCCCTTCTTCGCACGATTGGCATTCTGTCAGGACGGACACCATGGCGGTCAGCTCCTCTCGCAGCCGTCGGAGCTTCGCAATCTTCTGTTGCATGGTGTCGATTTGCTTGCTCAACACTTTGGACATCCGCTGGCTGGCTTCTTCAGGACAGTCACAGTCGGACTTCAGGCAAAACAGGTCTTTGATGTTTTGCAGCGACAGCCCGGCCTCGCGGAGGTCTAGGGCCAGTTGCATTTTCATCAACTCGCGTCCCGAAAAGAGACGGTGGCCGCACGAGCTTCGACGTTCCGGCTCGATCAGGCCTTCCTGCTCGTAGAAGCGCACGGTCCGCAGAGTGCTCTCACTCAGGCGCGCCATGTCGCCTGTCGTGAGCAAGTCACCGCATCCCGGTTGCTCGATTGCTGGTGCTTGAGAATCTTTCACGGAAGAAGCTCGAAAACGCGAATGTTTCCAAGAGCTTGGGCAAATATGGAGGCCTGCCGATTCATGTCAAGCCTTCGGGCCCATGCCCGCGGGATTATTGAGCAAACCGAGGTAGGCCTGCTCGATGGCTTCAAAGCGCACCGCGAACCTGTAGTAGTCCTGGTCTCCTACGTCGCCGTAAACGTCGAGCGCTGATTTGATTCGAAGTTGGTCCTCTGGCGCGGTCTGCAGATTCGCGCCCCAGTCCGGGACCTCCTGGCCGAGCAGCACCTCGAGCGCGATGCCGATGGGATTGAACGTCAGCGAACATCGCTCGAATCGCAGGCGCCACTGGCTGTAGTCGTCGGGGTCCGTAGTCCAGGACCCGTCTTCGAATTGGCGACGAAGCAGCTCTCCGAAATACGCGCCGCTCATCGGTGCGAGCAAGGAATAGATCTCGTCGCGCGGCGAGTCGACGAGCTCCGCGTAGTGGTCGAGTATGGGAAGTGTGTCCTGGCTGAGGTCGAGCTCCAAGCCAGTCGCGTTCTTCACCGAAGTCACGCAGGCTACGGTCAAGTCCAACTCGGCATCTTTGGCTTCCATCCGGGAACGATAGCCTGCTTCTGCGGACTGGCCATTGGTCGACGAATGCGTTAGGTCGGCAAGCTGGAATGCGCCTTGTCTGAACACGCTCGACCCGGGTCCTCGTCTTACACCGGGCCCTCCGGCCGAACCCGGACCGAACGGGTGCGTGTGTTTCGCCCGAATCGAGAGACCTTGGAAGTCGAGGTCTTTCGCGTGGCAAACGTCGAGGAATATCCGGAGCTCCGCGAGGAGGCCCTCGGCGGAACTCTCCACCGGCTCGACGACGGCGAGGTCATCGACGTTCCCTTCATCTACCACGATCCGGCTGCCCAGCAGTTCGTGCTCGTCATCCCGGATAGGGCACGGGGGCGCGAGCTCTCGGAGCGGGCGAAGCTCCTCGACTCGCTGATGAAGGAACACGACGAGGACGTGCCCGACTACGTCCGACATTTCGCCATCGTCTTCGGGCGGCACGGCCTCAGAAGGTACATCGACGACTCGGAGGTGATGGAGGTCGAGGTGGCCGAGCTCGAGCCGCTCGACGGCTCGCCCGCTGTCCCAAGCCACTATCCGCGCCTCGCGAGCCTGCTGCCGCCTGCTGCGTTCTGGTCGCGGGCGTCCACCGAGCTCGCGCCGCTCATCGACGAGGAAGAGCTCTGGCTCTTTGTGCGGGTCGAGGCGGACGATCGCGACTCTTTCGCCGAGGCGAGCAGCGACCTCCTCATCCAGCTCAAGACAGTCAACCAGCTTCCGATCTGCATCCTCGCTCTCACGGATGCGCGAACCGATTGCGTGCGACGAGCGTTCCTGAATCCATCGCGTTCTGCCGACGGCCGGATTCTCGAGCTGCTCAGGCGGGACTTCCTGGCCAACGTGGTTGTCCACACGGAGGGCGGCGTTCTGATTCGCTCCTTTCGGCTCGAAGCGCCACGGGCGGCGAACACGAAGATGATCATCGGCCGAACCGAACCGGCGCCTCGCCCCCTGCCAGGTCGTTGGGAAGAGGCCGTCGACGAGTGTCGTCTAACGCCTCCGCCGGTCGGGCATGCGGAGCATCCTTTCGTGCTCGAAGACGAGGCGACCTCTGCATCCGAAGCGCTTGGGCGGCTCCGACGCCTCGAGGCCTGGAGCAGTCCGGAGAAGGTCGAGGAGGCGCTGATGCTTCTGAGCGTCCCACGGACCGTTTTCGAGCTTTCGAGACGCCGCACGGTGGCGGACGCAGTGCGATTCGGCCTGGCGATGTCAAATGAGGTGCTGCTTCAGGCGGTGCGCTTCGGCCTCTCCCCGGACGCCAAGGCGCTAGTAGCCGCCCTCGAGCGCAGCTTTGAGCAAATCGTGGCCGCTGGGTCCGCACAAGGGCTCGGCGCCGAGCGCATCAAGGCGAATCGAGACGCGTTGGCCGAGCTGTCCCGGCTGCACGGTACTTCGACCCTCCCCGAGCTTTCGTGTAACATGGAGCATTCGGGGTAACCGGTAAACCAACCATGCGGCTCGGCATATTTAGCGACGTACACGCGAATCTCGAGGCCATGTCTTCCGTCATGGAGGCCTACGGCAGCGAGGATATCGATACCTATTACTGCCTGGGCGACGTGGTCGGCTACGGCGGCAGCCCGAACGAATGTGCAGATATCGTTCGCGATGTTGCCGAGGTCACCATCCTCGGAAATCACGACGCGGCCGTCGCTGGGCGGATGGACTACTCGTACTACTACGAGGCGGCCCGTCAGGCGCTCGATCTCCACGCTCGTCAGCTGACGCCGGAGAACATGGCCTGGCTCAAGGAGCTCCCGTATAAGCACATCGTCGAAGGGACTGGCGTCGACCTCTGCCACGGCTCTCCGGTGCGCCTCGAGGAGTTCGAGTACATTTTCGCGCCCGACCAGGCCGCCGAGTGCCTGCCGATCTTGAATGAGCTCGGTCACATCACGTTCATCGGGCATTCGCATCTGTGCAAGGTGTTCGCGCTTCGCCCGGGCGAGGTTCAGGAGCTGCCTCCCGAAGACTTCAAGCTCGAAGATGGAACGAAGTACATCGTCAGTGTTGGCTCGGTCGGCCAACCGCGCGACTACGACAATCGAGCCAGCTACACCGTGTACGACACGGACGCCAAGACGTTCCACTTCAAGCGGATCGAGTACGACATCGAGGGCGCCGCATCGAAGATCTTTGGCGCGAAGCTCGAGCGCAACTTCGGGCAGCGCCTCTTCATCGGCGTCTAGGAGTCACGCGCGGGCCGAAGGAGGCCGTGCCAAATCGGCCGACCGTCCGCGGGCGCGTCGAGTGCAGGCGTTTGCATCGTGCCGATCGGGCAGGTGTAGGCCTGAAGCGTAGGAATTCGTTCGATATGGCGTCCAAGCTCGGCAGTCGACCCCTGATCCGTGCCAACGCACTTGAGGTTGGATCCCATCGGTTCCATCGCGAGAGTTGCTTCTTCGACTCCGCGGACGGGGGCGATCGTGACGTTTCGATAGGCGGGGCTCCAGCGGGACGGTAGGGCGGGGCGAATGGCCAGCGCGTAGCCCTCTCCGCGAACCAGGGAACCTTCGACTTCTGCGATGCCGCGCCACTGCGCCTGCTCGGCGCCTACCGATACGGGCAGTGGGCCGCGCGGCAGCGTCGAGCTCAAGGGATCGAGTGCATCCTGCGCAAGCCGTCTAGCGAAGTCCCGCGCCCGAAGCGTTTGGGTCTCTTCCACGTAAACGACTTGCGGCGACAAGCACCCGCGCTGGTCGTACGCGCAAATGTCGAGCGCCAGGTTGCGGAGCGTCTCGCCTAGTCGTCGCTCATCGAGTGAATCGGCCCCGCAGAACGCCACGCTTACGCCGTGACCGTGCTCGATGATCGGCGTGTCCCCGCTGCGTGCTGCAATTGCCGCGACGGTTTCGTCGCGTCCGTACACCGAGAGCGCCTCGGCGTTCTCGACCAGGGCTCGCTCACATTCTTGGTCGCCTCCTCGGAAGCTGAGCAGACCCATCGATTTCGCCAGTCTGTCGTGGGTCGAGTGGAGCGCATCTTGGAGCATCGCCGGAAACGACACCTCGCTGCTCGATGTCTTGACCAGAACGGGCACGCCGAGGAGAAGCGGTACGAGGATGCCTCTGATCGGGGCCGTGAATACGTTCCCGGCGAGCACGACTGATAGCATTGCGATGGGGTCCGGATTGCCCGGGACGGCCGATCTTGCCTCGGCGGCGAGCTGGAGAAGGGCGTCGCGGCGAACCGTTTCGAGCGTAGTGCGGGCCGCCCAGTCCACCATGGGAGCGCTGAGGCCCGTGGCGTCCGACAGCGCCTCTCGCCGCCGCCCCGCTTCGTGCAACAAGGCGTTCGCAGCGTCCGCGAGCCAGGAGGCGCGCTCGTCGACGCTCGCATTTCGTAGCTGGGCGCCTGCTTCGAGGACCAGACCGGCTCGTCTTCGAACCTCTGCCGCGGTTTCGGTCACTCGACCCCCAAAGCTTGGTCCGCGGCGAGCGAACAACCGCGGGGCGTCGCGCCAGGCGCCCGGCCGAGGACGACGATGCCATCGTCCAGACGACGTGCGAGGTCGGCGGTCTGAATGCAGCAGAGCGAATCGAGATTCGCCGTGTCGTCGATGCGAAGAATGCCGACGGCGTCTCCGTCGACCGGGAGAAGGCTGTCGGGGTCGACCGGCGTGGCGCGCACCCATGGGGGCACCCAGAGTCTTCGCGGCCCGACCGGGCCCGTCAGGTCTTCTCGTAGCGTCGTTTCGTACATCTGGGAGCTGAGCTCGGTCGCGCCGAATTCGTTGATGATGCGGGCGGGCGCGACGCCGTAGCGGACGCTGATCGCCTCGAGCAGGGACTCGGGGTCGACCGCGCGGGATCGACCCTTGTACCCGCCGGTCTGCATCACTCGGCTGCCCGCGGCGAGCTCGAATCGCTCAGCGCCCAGACCGTCTTCGGCGTGCACGAAGGCGAACGAGGTTCCGAGCAGTGCGACGGGCTCCCGATCGACCTCCGCGGCTCGCAAGGTCTCCCGAAGAAGCCCGATGTCGAGCGCGCCGTTCTGCCAGGTCCAGGTGCAGGCCGTGGCAAACCAGTCGGCGAATCGGGCTAGCATGTACTCGAGTGACGAGTCCGGCGACTCGTCTTCGTGGGGCGCGAGCATTACGAGGTGTAGACGTTCAACGTCCGGGAAGAGCATCCTGCGTGCTGCGCTGCGCGCTGCGAAATCATACAAGCCGAGATCGCGATACACATGGACGCTGCGCTCTGACGAGGTCGTGCCCGAGCTCCTGAAGCGTCTGACGTCCTCTTCTTCGGGGTGTGCGGCGATCCTCCGAAACCGGAAGACGTCGGTGGGCATCGCGGCAGGCCAGGCTCCGTGCCGCGCTAGGCGGCCGTATTCTGTGATTCGACTCGCCTGCCATGACGCGAGATCTTCGATCAGGGCGTCCCGCCTCGAAGTATCGATCGTCTCGCCGCGCTCGAAGGCAGCGATCATCGTTTTGATTCGGCCCGAGAAATCGGCGCGCGCACTCACACTTCCCCCAGAGCCTGCGTCAGCGCGAGAACGAAGCCGTCGATTTGTGAATCGGTCACGGTGACCGCTGGCGCGATCTGGATGACGTCGGCGTCGGCACCTGCGGGCAGCACGAGATACCCGCGTTCGAGGAGCGCCCGGCTCGCACGCAGCGCATCCAGGCGCTCGCGGAGCTGGAGGCCGAGCATCATTCCAGCCGCGCGGACTTCGGTAACGCCGGGGAGAGCGGCAGCTCGCAGTTTGGCGGCAATCGCGCTGCCCCGTTTTGCGGCCTCGTCGACGAGGCGATCGCGGTCGATCAAGTCGATGGTCGCGAGTGCGGCTGCGCAGCCAAGCGGATCGCCAAAGAACGTACCCGTATGGATTGCGGCGCGATTCGGGTCGCCCCATGCCCGCATCACGTCGTGACTCCCAATGCACGCGCTCACTGGTAAGCCGCCTCCGAGCGCCTTTCCAACACAGATCAGATCCGGCACGATGCCGTCGTCCACCGAGCGCCACCAGGCGCCGCAGCGACCGACGCCCGTGAAGATCTCATCCACGATCAGCAGGGCGCCATGCTGCCGGCAAAGACGCCCCAGAGCTTTCAGGAAGCCGGGCGGAGGCAGCCGCACGCCCGCCCGACCTTGGATCGGCTCAACGATGAGCGCGCCGATGCCGCCCCAGTCATTCGGCAGGGACCCCAGCGCGGCTTTCACCCCAACGTCGGCGCTCGGCCAGGCCGCGAAGTGTACGTTCGGCTGAAGCTGCGCCGCGAACGGCTCCCGGAACCTCTTGGAGAAGCCCGAGACCGAAAGAGGCCCGTAGTTGAGCCCGTGGTAGCTGCCTTCGAATGCGACGACACCCGCTTTACCTGTCGCCATCACCGCGGTCTTGAGTGCGGCGGTCACAGCGTCGGCACCGCTCATCGACAGCATCGCGCGCGCCTCCGACCAGGGCCCGAGCTCGCAGAGTCGTTCGAGCAACTCGATTTTCGAGTCGGATGGGTGCAGGTCCCCGAGCGCATGCAGAAGTCGGTCGGCTTGCCGTTTCACTGCGGCGACGATGTCGGGGTGGCGGTGGCCGACAAACGCGACGCCAAAACCCGAGGTGAGGTCGACGTATCGGTTGCCGTCTGCATCGATGACGTTCGACCCTTCTGCCTCGACCCAGACGATAGGGTCGTGAGGCGCTCCGCTCTGCTCTTCGCGGCGCTTGCGGCGTGTCGTCAGAGCAGGACACTCGCTTGCGGCGAGGCGTTCCACCCAGGCCCTGCCTGCGGCCGCGGGGATCGGGCTGCGTACAGCCGGAAGCTGGTCACCCAGAGTCACGCGGGCGTTCTAGCACTTATCCGCTGAAGGGTTTCGGCTTCCAGGGATAGAAGACAAAACCCTTGTCTCGCGCCTTGCGAAGCATGTCGTGACCGTCGATGAGCAGGACGTCGATTTGCATGTCGTGCTTGCGGCTCACTTCGGTCAGGTCTTTGATGACCGCGGTCACGTTGTCCCGGTAGTTGTCGGTGATGCGGAGGCCGATCGCCGGGGTGGGGTCACCGCCTTTTCGGGCTACCTCGCAGTACGAAGCCCACTCGACTTCGAAGAACCCCCGCAAGACCTCGGCCAGAGCTTTGAGCCAGTTCTCATTGGGTGCGTACTTCAGGTCGACCAGCTGCATGCCGTCTCCGATCGACGTTGGCACGATCCTGGGTGGCTGCCGGGTCTTCTGCGGCCTTGCGTCCGGTTGCGTGAGCTCGTCCGCACTCTCGGGGGCCTGGGAAGCTTTCTTCGCTGCCTTGGCGCTCACGGGCGGCGGCCCTGCCAGCGGCTTGATCGACGGCAGACGCAGCTTCGCAGGTTCCAGCGACGGAAGCGCCTGGGCAGCCGGCGCGGTTGGCGCGTCGGAGTTGAGCCGGGGCGCGCTGGAGCTCAGCGAATTCTTCTCGCGCTTCCCCTTCTCTTCGTCCGACGGGACGACCATGGAAGGAGTGATCGGCATCGACGGATGGCCGGGCATTGGGATGACGCTAGCTGCGCCGTAGGATCCGTCGTCGTCGAGCATCGACGAGTCCGCAACCACCTCTTGAATCGGTGCGTTGGGCGGTTGGCTCTGGGGCTTGTGCGCCGGGCGCGAGCTCGCGCGTTTCTTCGAGGGTGTCTCGTCGTCTTTCGATTCCGCCTGAGGAGGGCCGTCGTTGACCGGTAGCGCTGCTCGTGGCTGAGTGGGTGGCTCGCTGTCGTACGGGATGGCGTGCGGCTGGGTCGGCAGCTCGCTCAGGTGTTCGATCTTCTCGACCTGGTTCGTGCCCATGCTGTACATGGTCGAGATTCGTTCCACCGGCGGGGGGAACGAGCTGCGCGCCGCGGGTGCCGCCGATTCGGGAGGCGCAGGCGGTCGCGACGTTCGGAATGGACCGGTGCTATCCATTTCACCGAGGATCTCTTTGAGCTCTTTGCGCTCGTACTCGAGCGAGTGGACGGTGCCGATGTCGATCACCACAAACGCGTACTCGCGCGTCCAGGCGTGACGCAGGATGTCGCCACCGATCGCGCGATGAATTGCGATACTTCCGTCCCCGTCGAGCCAGTCGAATCGCTTCGCCGTGCTCTTGAGCTCGGCTTCCGAACTGAAGACCGCGAGGGCTTCTTCACCGTTCGAGTTGATCAGCGTGCGGAAACCTTCGGCGCGCGGCTCCCAGGTAGCCAGCCAGACCGGTCGTAGTGCGAGCGCCTCCAGCGCCTCGACCTTCGGTTGAGGGCCTTTCCCGCCTTCGCTCAACAGATCGCGAAACGCGTCGCTACCGCGATCATCTACTGGGCTTGCCATCCCCTCACTACCATCCGTCTTGACATTGTAATCGTGAAGAAGGACCGGATCGCAAGTTTTCTCTGACCTCGGCGTAGCCGCTTGACAGGCTCCCCACCGCAGCTAGGCTCCGAGACGTCTTTCCAGGCCCAGATAGCTCAGGAGGTAGAGCATTGGACTGAAAATCCTCGTGTCCCTGGTTCGATTC
>JBLYYU010000072.1:0-2697 GCA_048550275.1 Polyangiales bacterium | reverse complement strand
TTTGACGGGGAAGGCTTGCTCTCCCGCCGCAACGTCGTCGTCGAATCCGGCGTCCTCAAGGGGTACTTGATGGACAGCTACAGCGCACGGAAGCTCGGTCTCGAGAGCACCGCCAGCGCTTCCCGATCGCCTTCTGGTGGGATCTCGCCTTCGAGTAGCAATCTGATCTTGAAGGCCAGCAGTCAGTCCCGGGACGAGCTCGTCGCCGACACCAAACACGGGCTCTACGTCACCGGCATGATGGGCTTCGGCTTCAACGCCATTACGGGCGATTTCAGTCGCGGTGCGTCGGGCTTCCTGATCGAGGACGGCAAGCTCGGCCACCCCGTCTCCGAGGTGACGATCTCGCTGAACTTGGATGAGTTGCTGCAGCGAATCGACGCGGTGGCAGACGATCTCGATCACCGAACCGCGGTCGCGTCTCCCACGTTTCGGGTGTCGTCGATGACGCTCGCAGGGTCCTAGGGCGGGACGCGCTCAGTCCTGCTGTGCCCTCGCAACCATCACGTCGACGTAGCTCTCCAGCTCCGGGCAGGTGATTCCTGTGCCCGCCAGCAGCTCCCGGGTGTTCCGGTCGTCGTAGATGACGTCGGTCTTCAGGTGGTCCAAGAATGCACGGGTCGTGTTCCGGAAGCGCTGCAAACCGGGTGCCCGCATCAGCGCGGTCGCGAGGTTTAGGGGGTCGTGCTCTCGTGGGGCAGGTCGCCCGGTCGCCTCGGCGAAGAGTCGAAGGGCGTGCTGCACCGTGACCGGTTTTGGATCGACGATGTGGAAGGTCCGTCCGATCGACCGCTCGTCCTGCGTGATTCGTAGGCCTGCCCGCACGGCGTAGTCCACCGGCACGGCGCTGATTCGAACCCCGGTACGGCTCGGTGTAGGGAGGCGGTAGTCGTCCGGCGCGCTAAGCAGGAAGCGAATGAGCAGGTAGAGCCCGTTGATGTCTTCGAGCTCGCCAGTCGTAGAGTCGCCGACCATCAGCGCAGGCCGAAGGATCACTAGGGGCGAGTCCTCGAGCGACTCGCATAGGACGCGCTCCATTCGGTAGAGCGACTCTTCGACGGGATTTCGAAAGCCGGACCCCTCGTCGAGATCGGTCTCCTTGACGAAGCCTTCTCGATTGCCCGACACCGTCGCGCTCGACCAGCACACCAGACGCTTCAAGCGCGGCGCAGCTTCGGCGAGCTCGAGGATTTCGGCCGCCGCGCGAACGTTGCCCTCTGCCTCCTCCTTGCTCGCTGCGGGGTCGGTAATCGACGCGCAGTGGTGGATGACTTCGACACTTTCGGAGAGCACGGCGAACTCCTCGCCGCTCAGCCCGAGGTCCATCGAGCGAGGGTCTCCAAGCCAGATCGACACTCGCTCTCGCGCCGCGGCCGGCAGCGTGCTCAGCAGTTCCTCAGCGCGCTCCTGTCGTCCCTCGGTGACTAGACAGCAAACGGAACGCTCCCCTTGCATCGCGAGCTGTCTAACCAGATGCACCGCGGGCTGCCGCCCCGGAAATCCGGTCACCAACACCGAACGCAGCAGACTCCCCACTAGCCACCCTCCTTGGAGCCGAATTGAGCTCTCAGCCGCTCGTGAATTTCGTTCACCTGTGTTCGCGTCCCGCCGAGGTTGCCATTGTTGGTGACGACGAAATCGGCGACCGCGACCTTTTGCGCCAGCGGAAGCTGCGAGGCAATGCGGGCGTTGGCTTCTTCAACGGAGAACCCGTCGCGCGCGATGAGTCGCAAGCGCTGCACAGACTCCTCGGCGCTGACCACGATGAGCGCGGAAAACGCTTCGTATGCGCGAGTTTCGACCAGAAGCGCGGCCTCGTAGAGGAGGTAGGGCGCGGGGTCGCTCTGGAGGGCCATGATGCGTTCCGCTCCGGCTGCACCAATGAGCGGGTGCATGATCGAGTTGAGCGTTTCGCGGGCTTCCTCGTCTCCGAACACGAGCTCGCCGACCTTCTTGCGATCGAGCCGACCCTCTGCATCGAGGATTCCCTTCCCGAACGCGTCGACGATCAACTGCAGACCCGGGGTTCCAGGTTCGACCACTTCGCGAGCCAAATCGTCCGCGTCGATCACCGGAATGCCGAGGCTGCTGAACATCTTCGCGACCGTCGTTTTTCCGCAGGCGATGCCGCCCGTAAGACCTACAACCGGTTTCATCGCTGCTCAGTATTGAGCATCGCCCCGGCCGGGCAAGACGATTCGGCCTGTGCTAGGCAAGGCGGCATGCGTGCCGTCGTTCAGCGTGTCAACGAAGCCGAAGTCACCGTCGACGGAACACGGGTCGGCGCGATCTCACGAGGCCTACTCGTGTATCTCGGCGCAGCGGAGGGCGATGCTGCCAAGGACGTGCAGTACACGGCCGACAAGATCGCCGGTCTCCGCGTCTTCCCGAACGATGACGGCCGCATGTCCCTGTCCGTAGTCGACGTCGGTGGATCCGTTCTCGTCGTCTCGCAGTTCACTCTGTTTGGGGACGTGCGCCGCGGCAGGCGCCCCTCGTTCGACGGCGCCGCGGACCCCAAAGACGCCGAGCGTCTCTACACGGAGTTGGTGGAGCGCCTTCGCGACAAGGAGCTGCGCGTCCAGACCGGGACCTTTCGGGCCATGATGCTCGTTCAGTCCGTCGTCGATGGCCCCATAACGATTCAAATCGACAGTCGGAAGCTTTATTAGGCTTCGACGTTCAGACGCGGCATAA
>JBLYYU010000071.1:0-19513 GCA_048550275.1 Polyangiales bacterium | reverse complement strand
GCGTAGTCGACGTCGCAAGTGCCAATCCGCATGACAGCAACCACCCCGGATTGGCGCGCGCGCCGAGGCGAGGCTTGCCTGGTCTCCGGCCCCCAGTCCAACCGACCAGAAATGCAAGCCGAGCCGTTCGATGGAGCCCCGCGTCGCGCCTTTTTCTCCGCGCCCCGGTCGGCGCGTCTACTCGCTCCGCGACCCCAGTGTTCTCACGTGCTTCACCAGCACGTCGATCTGCTCTGGCGTGAGAAGCTCCGCGAAGGCTGGCATCAACGGTGGCTTCCCGCCGGCGATCGTTCTGGCGATCTGAGCATCGCTGAGACGGCCTTGCCACTCCGTGCTCGCGAAGCTGATCTTCACCTGCGGCCCTCCAAGCCCGTCGGTCCCGTGGCACCCCGCGCAATTGCGCTGCCATAGAAGCTCGCCGACCGTGAAGCTCGGCTGGGCCTGCTGGGGCACGCGATTGGGGTCGATCATCGTGTCCGGCGCGTGCGCGTGGTCCTCGGGGGTCCAGACGCGAAGGTCGCTCGGCTCGCTCGAACAGGCCGCCAACAAGAGGCAGACCACCATGAATCTCATCAACACCGGACTCCCTGTAGCCTATCCGCCGATGAGGCTCATCCCGACGCTCTCGTGCTCGTCCGCGTCGGGCTCGAGGAACTGGTGCCCCCGATCCTTACCCGACAGGGACCAGACCATCGCCCAGGCCAGGTCCAGATCGCTCCCGCCGGCCCGCATGATGTTTCGGAGGCTGATCGCACGGCGGGAGGCGAGGCAGGCTCGGATGTCACCCTTGGCTGTGACCCGAACCCGGTTGCAGCTGTCGCAGAACTCGTCGCTCATCGGCGTGATGAAGCCAACACGGCGTCCCGATCCGTCCCTGGCTGTCAGGTAGCGGGCAGGCCCCTGCCCTTCGACACCGACCGATGGCTCATCCGAAAGGCAGTCGCCCAGCTCTTCGAGGACGTCGGCGGCGTTCATTCTCATGTCCTGCGGCAGCTTGGCCCCTTCCCCGAGGGGCATCAGCTCGATGAAACGCGGAGCCGCCCCGAGTGACCAGGCGAACTCGACGATGCGCTGTAGCTCGCCTTCGTTCCGACCTCGAAGTGGCACGGTGTTGAGCTTCACGTCGAGACCGACGTCCACGGCAGCGTGAATTCCGGCCAGGACGCGACCGAGGTCTCCGCCGCGCGTGAGCTCCGTGAAGCGAACGGGGTCCAACGTATCGATCGAGACGTTCACCCCGTAGAGACCCGCGTCACGCAAGGGCCTGGCGAGCTCGGAGAGACGCGTCGCGTTGGTGGTCATCACCAACTGCTCGACCTCGGTGCGCCGATGCACGAGATCGACGAGCCTAACGATGTCCTTGCGCACCAGCGGCTCCCCGCCGGTCAATCGAACGCGTCGAATGCCTGCCGCCGCGAACACCGAGACCAGCCGAGCAGCCTCCTCGAAGCTGAGCAAGTCCCGGCGAATCGCGTGCTCGTCCTCGCCGCTCGGGGGCATGCAGTAGACACATGCAAGATCGCAGCGGTCGGTGACGCTCAGGCGCAGGTACGTGTACTGGCGACTACGCGCGTCGCGCAGGAGCGGGATCGCGTTGAAATCGTCGGGTCGCACCGGCCAGTCTTCGTATACGGCCGACCGGCTTTGCAACGTAGGAAGGCGGTGCACCGGCTGAGTCTAAGGGCCCTCGCCCGCCGGTCAACGGCCTCGTGCTCGCTTGACATCATCTGTGCAGGGAATCAGGCTCGCTTCTTCCACTGAATCACGATTCATTATCAGGAGCTTGGCGCATGGAATCGAACGGAAAGCGCGTCGCGGTCGTAGCCGGCCTGCGAACGCCCTTCGCAAAACAACTGTCCGCGTTTCGAGAGCTCAGCGCCCTCGACCTCGCCAACCTCGTGGTCTCAGAGATGCTGCAGCGTGTCGACGTCGACCCGAACGAGATCCAGCAGGTGGTCTACGGACAGGTGGCTCCCTCGCTGCAAGCGCCGAACATCGCTCGTGAGATCGTGCTGGCGACCGGCATGCCGAAGAGCATCGACGCCTACAGCGTCTCGCGGGCCTGCGCGACCAGCTACCAGTCGACAGTGAACATTGCCGAGTCGATCATGGCCGGCGCCATCGACACCGGGATCGCCGGCGGCGCCGACAGCGCGAGCGTATTGCCGATCAGCGTGTCGACGCGCCTCGCCGAGGCGCTCGTCGCCGCAACGAAGGCGCGCAGCATCGGAGAGCGCGCTCAGATATTCGCCGGGCTTCGGCCACGCGACCTCGTTCCGGTCCCTCCGGCCATCGCGGAGTTTTCGACAGGTCTATCGATGGGCGAGAGCGCCGAGAAGATGGCCAAGGAGAATCACGTCAGCCGAAAGGCCCAAGACGAGTTCGCCCACCGAAGCCACTCGCTCGCGGCCAAGGCCTGGGCCGAAGGCAAGTTCGACGACGAGGTCATGGAGGTCTTCGTTCCGGATCGCTTCAAGGAGTCAATTCGCGAAGACAATCTAATCCGCAAGAACAGCGAGCTCGAGGGCTACGCAAAGCTCAAGCCGGCGTTCGACCGCAAGCATGGCACCGTGACCGCCGGCAACAGCTCGCCGCTCACCGACGGAGCCAGCGCCTTGCTCCTGATGAGTGAGGACAAGGCCAGAGCGCACGGCTTCGACGTGCTCGGCTTCATCCGTAGCTACGCGTTTGCGGCGCTCGATCCCGCTGGGCAGCTCTTGATGGGCCCCTCCTACGCCACGCCCATCGCGCTCGATCGAGCCGGCATCAAGGTGTCTGACCTCGACCTCATCGACATGCACGAAGCGTTTGCGGCGCAGATTCTGTCCAACACGCAGGCCTTCGAGTCGAAGGAATGGTCCGAGAAGAACCTGGGCCGCTCCGAGAAGATCGGCGATATCGATTGGGACAAGTTCAACGTGACCGGCGGTTCACTTTCGATCGGCCATCCGTTTGCAGCGACCGGCGCCCGTCAGATCACACAGACCCTGCGCGAGCTGAAGCGGCGGGACGGGAATTTGGCCCTCTGCACCGCGTGTGCGGCAGGCGGGCTGGGTGCAGCCATGGTCTTGGAGGCAGAGTGATGGCGAACGAAGGACTCACAATCGAGAAACGCGATGACGGCGTAGCCATCATCCGCATGGACATCCCTGGCGAGCCGATGAACACGCTCAAGTCGAACTTCATCGACACGTTCACCGAGGTCTACGACGCCGTGGAGAACGACGCGGACGTCAAAGCCATCGTGTTCACGTCAGGCAAGAAGGACAGCTTCATCGCGGGCGCCGACATCACGATGCTCGAGGCAGTCGAAACCGCTGAGGACGGCGAGCGCCTTGCCTTGGAAGGCCACAAGGTGATGAACCGCATCGAGAACTTCCCGAAGCCGGTGGTCGCTGCGATCCACGGAGTAGCGCTCGGCGGCGGGCTCGAGACGGCGCTCGCCTGCCACGCGCGTGTAGCCAGTGACAACAAGAAGACCCAGCTCGGCCTTCCCGAGGCACAGCTCGGACTGCTTCCCGGCGGAGGCGGCACGCAACGCCTTCCCCGTCAGGTCGGCGTCCAACCGGCCCTCGACATGATGCTGACGGGCAAGCAGATCCCGGCGAAGAAGGCCCTCAAGATGGGTCTCGTCGATGACGTGGTGCCGGAGTCGATTCTGATCGAAACCGCGGCCGAGCTTGCGCTCTCGCGCGTGGGCAACCGTCCCAAGCCAGACAGCTTCATCCAGCAACTCCGCGACAAAGAAGCCGTCACCGAGTTCGCGCTCTCGAAGAACCCGGTCGGCCGGAAGATCCTCTTCGACCAGGCGCGCAAGCAACTCCACAAGCAGACCCGCGGGAACTACCCGGCCCAGGATTTGATCATCGACATCGTGAAGACCGGCCTCGAAGACGGCTTCGAAGCAGGTCTGGCGGCGGAGGCCCGAGGGTTCGGCCGGCTCCTGATCTCGGCGGAAGCCGCAAACCTAATGAGCATCTTCTTCGCGACGACCGCCTTGAAGAAAGACACGGGCGTCGACGACCCGGAAGTGAAGCCGCGCGAAATCAAGAAGGTCGGCATGCTCGGCGCCGGCCTGATGGGCGCCGGAATCGCCTACGTCACCAGCGCGATCGCCAAGATCCCGGTGCGACTCAAGGACCGGGACGCGGACGGCGTGCTGGCCGGGCTCCGCTACGTTCGTGGAATCATCGACGGTCGCGTGAAGCGAAAGCGCCTCAGCGACCGACAGGCCGATGCGCTGATGTTGCAGACAACAGGCAGCACGAGCTTCCAGGGCTTCCAAGACGCGGACGTGGTGATCGAGGCCGTCTTCGAGGACCTTTCGCTCAAGGAGCAGATGGTGCGCGCGGTCGAGGAGGTCGGACGAGACGACGTGATTTTCGCCTCGAACACGTCCTCGCTGCCAATCACGAAGATCGCCGCGGCGAGCAAGCATCCCGAGACAGTCATCGGGATGCACTACTTCTCTCCGGTCCACAAAATGCCGCTGCTCGAAATCATCGTGACCGACCAGACGGCCGATTGGGTGACCGCAACCTGCGTCGCTCTCGGAAAGAAGCAGGGCAAGCACGTCATCGTCGTGAAGGACGGCGTCGGCTTCTACACCAGCCGGGTCCTCGCCCCAATGATGGGTGAGGCGGCTCACCTCGTCGCCGAGGGTGTACCCATCGAGAAGATCGACAAGGCCATGCTCAACTGGGGCTTCCCCGTTGGGCCGATCAAACTCACGGACGAAGTCGGCATCGATGTCGGCGCCAAGGTCGGAAAGATCATGGTCGACGCGTTCGGCGAGCGAATGAGCCAGCCTGAAGGCATGAGCAGGCTCATCGAGGACGAGCGCTACGGGCGAAAGAACGGACGCGGCTTCTACCTCTACAGCGACAAAAAGAAGGGCGTCGACGAATCGGTCTACGACGTCCTCGGGGTCAAGCCCGACAACAAGGGCGTCAGCGACGAAGATATCGCGTGGCGCTGCGCCCTTCAGTTCGTGAACGAGGCCTGCCGTTGCTTCGGCGAGGGCATTCTCCGGAGCGCGCGTGACGGCGACATCGGCGCGGTCTTCGGTCTCGGCTTCCCGCCCTTCCGTGGCGGCCCGTTCCGCTTCGTCGACCAGGTCGGCGCCAAGGAGGTCCTCGGTCGGCTGCGGGAGCTCGAAAAGCAGCTCGGGCCACGATTCTCGCCGGCCCCGGTGCTCGAAGAGATCGCTAGGAGCGGCCAAACCTTCCACGGACCCGACGCGATTCAGCCCGGGCAATCCAAGGGCAGCCACAGCCAAAACGAACCACGAGCGAACGCCTAGCTCCTGATTTCTCACGGCAATTCGCTGATTAGGCGATAGGCCGAAGAGCGGATTGCAACCGGCCTCCCTCCTCTCTATGATGGAGCTCGGTCGGGGTGGCCGGAACAATGGACCAGCGGTGGGCGTTGGTCGCATGTACAGGTCGAAGAGCGACCAGACACTGAAGATGACGAGCAAAGTAAGCGCACAGAAACTCGAGAGCGCGGCTAGGACAATCGCGGAAAGCCAGCCCCGGCACCGCAGCGTGCTGCTGGTCGAGAGCGACCCGGATCTTCAGTGGAGCCTCGCACGAATGCTGACGGTGAACGGGAACCGTGTCGTCGGCACGAGCTCGGGGGACGCGGCGCTGACCGTGATCGAGCAATGGGATGCAGAGCTCGCCCTGGTTGCGGCAAGCTTGCCGGGCATGAGCGGCGTGGAGGCCGCCCGGCGGCTTCGCGAACGGAACCCCGACCTCATGGTCATCTTGATGGGTGACGAACCGCCCGAACCCGTCCTCCGCGATCGCTCGAGAGACGTGAGCGCCTACCTCGCCAAGCCTTTCCGATTCGAGGCGCTCCGCGCGCTGATCGACTCACTCCAACTTACAGCGGCCCCGGCGGAGTAGCCCTGCTAGGCTCTGTAGGTGTGAGGCGACTGCTCTCCGGCTTGTGTTTCGTACTGAGCGCCTCGCTCCTTTCGTTCGCCTCTTTTGCGGACGGAGCAATCGGTCAGTCCGGTCCGGGCTTCATTCACGTGGACGAAATCCGTCCTGGCATGAAGGGCTACGGCCTCTCGGTGTTTCGAGGAACGGCTCCCGAGCGCTTTGACGTCGAAGTCATCGACGTTCTCCACCAGTTTCGGCCCGACCAGGACTTGATCATCATCAAGACCCCCCATCCCCTTCTCGACAAGGCCCGCGGTGTGGCCGGCATGAGCGGCAGCCCGATCTATCTCGACGGCCGCCTAGCAGGGGCATATGCATACGGCTGGACCTACGGAATCGATCCCGTCGTCGGCGTAACGCCGATCGCCAACATGCTCGCCGAGCTGAAACGTCCCGTTCGGCTGGAGATGTTTCCTGGTGCCAGGCCGCTCCCGAGGAGGCCGCGCGCGCAGTCGGCCCCGGCGCGACCTTCGAAGGAACGGTTCGCGAGCTTGCCCCCGTTCCGGGGCGACCATGAGGTGAGCGCCCTCTCAACGATTCGCGCGCTCAAGAAGAAACGGGCGAGCGCCCGGGCACCGCTCGGCCTTCATCGGGCAACGACGCCAATCATGCTCGGCGGCCTGAACGACTCGGTCGCCCGGATGCTTGCCGATGAGCTCGAACCGCTCGGCCTGGTCGCGGTGCAGGCGAGCGCGGGTGGGGACTCCAAGTCGGGGCCGGCGAAGTTCGAACCCGGCGGTGCGGTAGCAGTCCAACTCGCGCGAGGCGATATCGCGATGAACGGCGTGGGCACGGTTACCTACGTCGACAAATCTGGCCGGACGCTGGCGTTCGGGCACCCGATGATGGAAGCCGGGGCCACGGGGCTGCCGACTGCAACGGCGCGAGTCATTCACGTCCTCGCGAGTCAGGCTCGCTCCTTCAAGATCTCCGAGGCTGCGCGCTCGCTCGGCGCACTGGTTCAGGATAGGCAGCCGGCCATAGTCATCGATCCGGACATCGAACCAGCCCGAATTCCGGTCCGAGTCAAGATCAACGGTGCCGAAGGCGCTCCAAAAACCGAATGGCACGTCGAAGTCGCGAGCCACCGCATCATCACGCCGACGATCGTCTTCGCGGTCATCGCGAACGCCGTCAAGTCGACAGCAAGCGACGCGACCGATGTCATCTTCCGGGCCAAGAGCAAAATCGGCATCGAAGGACACGGTATCGTCTCGCTCAACGAGCAAGGCTTCTCCCCGATGGGCGCCGCAAGCTCGGCCGTGTTCAGCAAACTCCGAATGTTCGGCCTGATGGAGGCCGCGTTCGCCAACTCCTTCGAAACCTCTCGGGTAACGTCGATCGACTTGGAGCTGGACCTCGAAATGAGTCGTGGTGTTTTCCAGATCACGGACGCCTCGGTGGCGTACGACGAGGTAGACCCGGGCGAGGAGATCACGGTGTACGTACGACTGCGGCGGGTCGATGAACCGGACACGCTGCGGGCCGTCAAGGTGCGAATTCCCGAGGCGGCCGCCGGAAAGACCGTCCGCCTGGTGATTGCCGCGGGCAACCAGGTGGCCGTGGAGCAGCCGCGCGCCGCTTCGCTCGGAGATCTGATCGCGCAGGCACATCGAAGATATCCGGCGACCTCGATGGTCGTCGCACTTCAGATGCCGACGCGTGGACTCCGCTTCGAAGGTCACGTGGTCGACTCTCTTCCCGCCTCTGCGCTCAACTCGCTCCAGCTCGTCAGCAACACTGGCGACAGCCGGCCGTTCGTCACGCAGTCGCGAACGGCCGTCAATCTTCAGCAGGTGGTCGTGGGCGGCGCCAACCTGGCGCTCCGCGTTCGCGAAGTCGCGCGGGACCAGCTTCTCGGTGAGTAACGAAACGATGAAACAGTCAAAAACCATTTTGCGATTCGCTTTCACCGCCGGCTTGACGCTCGCGATCAGCGCCACGGTTGCCGCCGTGGGGACTCAGAGCTTCAAGCTCGACAGCTCCGACGCTTTCTTCAATGGTGAGCTCGACGGCGCGGCCGTTCACTCTGACGGCTCGGTGAGAGCCGGTGCCACGGCCAAGGGGACCGTCATTCCGAACGTGCCGCTGGCCTACAGCGTCGCCCAACGTGGAGGCGTGACCTTCATCGGGACAGGCACCAGCGGTGTGATCTATCGGTTCGATGGAAAGAGCAGCAGGGAGCTGGCAAACACCGGTGAGCTGCTGGTCTCATCGCTCGCATTCGGCGGCGACGGCGCGCTCTACGCAGGCACGCTCCCGAACGGGCGCATCTTCCGCATCGATCCCAAGTCGGGCCAAATGAAGCAGTTCTCGGTCCCGGCGGGTGCCAAGCACATTTGGGCGCTCAGGTACGACAAGAAACGCCGGCGCTTGATCGCGGCAACCGGTCCCGAAGGAAAGATTTTCGCAATCAACCCTGCGGGCGCCGCCACTGAAATCCACAAGGCCGAAGCGGCGCACATCATGACCTTGACCGGGGATGACCGCGGCAATCTGTATGCCGGCACGAGCGACAGCGCCATCGTCTTGCGTATCGCACCGAACGACAGAGCAAGCGTCGTGCATGACTTCCCTGGCAATGAAGTGACCGCGATCGATTTTCGCGATGGACAGCTCGCGGTCGCTTCAAACAAGTTCAAGACCGCACCCGGGACCCAGTTCAAGGCATCGACTGCGAAAAGCCAGGCGGCGCGCCCGGCCACGCGCCCGCGCCCTGGCAGCGGCCAGCTCTGGCGCATCGACGCCGAAGGCCGGGCAGAGATGCTCGTTGCCCGCAAGGACACGCACTTCACGGCAGTGCAGTGGGGCACGGACGGCGCGATCTACGCCGGCGAGGGCCACGAGGGACGCATTCTGCGAGTCGAGGCGGACGCGAGCTATTCGGTTTGGGTAGACGTCGAAGAGCGCCAGGTTCTCGCGCTGGATCTTCGCGGCGACCATCCGTCTTTCGTCACGGGCGATGGTGCAGCGGTGTACCGCTTGAAGTCGGGGAAGCGTCGCGACGCAGTCTGGACGAGCAAGGCGCTCGATTCGAGCTTTGCGTCGAAGTGGGGACGGCTCACCTGGCGCGGCGACGGGCGTTTCGTGTTCCAGACGCGCTCGGGCAACACGAAGGACCCGGGCGCAACGTGGAGCGACTGGTCGAAAGACCTCAAGCAACCAGGCCTGGTCCAGAGCCCTGCCGGGCGCTTCGTTCAAATCCGCGCGAAGCTTCCAAACGACACTTCCGCGGTGCTTCGAGCTGTAGAGCTCTTCTACTTGCCCCAGAACCAACGGGCGCGCGTATCGGGCGTGCAAGGACGCCGGCCGCCGCCCAAACGGGGAACGCCGCCGCGCATTCCTGATCCGCCAACGACCCTCCTCGACCTGACCTGGAAAACCAACAACTCGGACAAGGACGCTCTGCGCTATCGCGTTGCGTATCGGGAAGAGTCCCAAACAATCTGGCGGGACATGTTCACGGAAGACAAAGTGCTGACCGACGCGAAGTACACCTGGGACACCAACAGCATCCCGGATGGGCACTACATCGTCCGTGTCGAAGCGTCTGATGAGCAATCGAATCCACCCGGGCTCACCTTGCGCTCGACTGCGACATCGGAGCCGATCCGTGTCGACAACCATCCGCCGCGCATCGAGGAGCTCGCCGTGCGGAAAGGACGCGTGCTAGGCCGAGTCGTCGACTCTCTCGGGCCGATTTCACGAATCCAGATGTCGATCGATGCCGGCCCCTGGCGCGATGTTTTTCCGACCGATTCCCTGCTCGATAGTCCGAACGAGCGCTTCGACGTTCCGCTGGGCGATATTTCTGGCGGCAGCCACATCGTCGCGCTGCGAGCCTTCGACGCCGGCGGAAACCAGGCAAATCGCGAAATCACCGCAAAAGCAAGGCAATAGCTGCTCAGACGGGGCCCCTCCGGTCGACCCGGAATGCCGGCGTAGAGGTCGAGCCCTAACCGACCGTCGCCGAATCTGATAGCCTGTTCACTTACTTTGATTCACTTGGTTGTCGGTTTGGGGAAAATCGTGTTAAACACGCGCTCGGAAATAAAGGGGCGACGTGGATCCGGATTTCCCGGACCTTAAGGAGAAGAACGTATGAAGATCAGCAAACTAGCTTTACTCGCACTGCTCGGCGGTGCACTCATGGCCTTCGGCTGCAGCGACGACTCGAGCAGCGGCGGCACCGGCGGCTCGGGCGGAGAGGGCGGCACCGGTGGTGCACCTCTGGCATGCCTCGAGCTCGACCCGACCTGCACGAACGGCGAAATCGATCCGACCGACGAGAACTGCGAAGCTCCGCTCGCGACGCCGCCGATGGCAGACGTCTGCACCGGCAGTGAGTCTCTCGAGAATCCTGCGAGCTGCACCGAGACCGGTACGGTCGTGGAACACAAATTCAGCCTCGTTCAGATCCTCCCGGACTGCAACGCCGGCTACGACCTCGACAGCTGCGCGGGCAATAGCTGCCAGCTTGGCGGTCTCGCGCCCGGCGAGGGTATGGACGGCGTCGACAACGCGCTTGCCGGTTTGGCTCCGGTCCTCGTGAACGTCGGCGGCAACCTCGGCGGTGTGAACCAGGCGTTCTACAACGCACTCTGCACCGGCGACCTCGACCTTGGCCTCGCGGTCGACGCAAATCTCGAAGAGAACTGCGCTACGGTTGGGCTTCTCGTCGACGGCGAGGAGGCCGGAACGGTCCTGCTGAACGTGAGCGACCCCACCGACGGCGCCGTCTGCGCGAGCGGCACGCTGGGCACGATTCCCATCAGCATCGTCGGTGACGACGGCGTACCCGTCGGCGGAACGCTCGGCAACGCGGTCCTCCGCGTTAGCATCGTGCCGGATACGGGCTTCAGCAGCGGCGTGCTCGGCGGAACCGTGGACTCGGAGACAGCGGGAGCGATCGCGGACGCTCTGATCGACGGCGGCAGCGCGGTCGTCGCTCAGGTCCTCGACATCAATGAAGACCTCTCGGGTGACGTTGCGACCGCATGCAACGCGCTTTCCTTGACCCTGGACGTCGGCGGCGTGGTTATCGAAAACGAGATCGAGCCCCCCCAGTAAGCCTCTCTGAGGTGACATGAGAAAGGCCGGCGCCTCAGGGCGTCGGCCTTTTCTTTTTGTCTTTTCGCTGCAGAACGCCGCGGTTCAGGGCTTGTTGAAGCGGCCGACCTTCAGACGATGCATGACGGCGAGCTTCTGGCGTTCCTTGTAGGCCTGGTGACTGGCATCCCCAGCCTCGTTGCTCTCGTCTGTCGCGCGGTCGAGCAACTGGAACTCCGTCTGCACGAAAATCGTATGGCCAAGATCTGCGGTGGCCGGCGGGGCCGCCGCCAAGACCTTGTCAGGAACGCGCACCGGTACGTCGGCCACGAAATGCACGACGCGATAGCTCGGCGCCGTGAAGCGATTGTCGATTGCCGAAAGCCCATCCTCGAGGTCGAGCGGAAGCTGCAGTTTCGGCACCAGCTTCGTGAGCGCCGGCTCCGCCCGACAGTAGTCGTGGAAGCGCGCCAGCGTATTGGTCGACTGTCCCGGAATGACGAAGTTGAACGGAACGATGCTTCGTTGGACGTAGTTCAGCACCGGAAAGATGTCGCGCGAGCTCCGGGTGACGATGCGGAAACGCACTTTGTCGTAAATCTGAGAAGCGCTGACCTCGGGCTTCGATAGGAGCTTGGTGTAGAGCGAGTCCTTGTTCTTGCGCCCACCGATGAACTCGATGATCGGGAAGTCGTTGGCCAGGGCCGCCGCCATGACGTGGTAAACCTTCTGCTCTACCCATTGGAAGACCTCCTCATCCGCCGTCGGCAAGAGGAAGAGGAGCTCGCGAGCTTCCAGGTGATGGATGATGTGCATCACCTTCAGGATGGCGCAGGCGCAGATCTGCCGGTGCCCCTTCGACGATGCGAGCATCAAAAGGCCGACCATGTCCTTCTTGGCGACCGGCTTCGGCACCGGGAAATCGAAGTGCCGGCGAAGGTACTCGATCGCCGCTTCCTTCACCTGCATGACTCGGGCCGAATCGCCAGAGTCGCTCGGCTCGATCTCCTGAGACCGCATGAAGTCCTCGGCCTCGCCCTCGGAAGTGAAATTCAGCCGGTGCCAGTCGACCACGGAGCCGCCTCGGAGCAAGACCCGAATTCCCTCCAGGTCGGCAAGCGTGAAGTCGTCGAGGCTTCGGAGCTCGGGGACAGGCACGACTAGGGCGACCGGTCCAGCAGAATGGTCCCGAGGAAGATCCCAACGCTGACGAGCAGCGCGATGGCGTTGAACGTGAGCCCGCCGTGACAGCCGCCAACGGCGGTCAGTCCAAGCAGCCCAGCTCCCCATATCGATCTACGTCCCGGCATCTCGAGCGCCGGTTTGATACCAGCCGACCGCCTATGGCGCTAGTGGATTGAGTCGAGTCGTTGCTGGCAGCGTAGATCTCGAATATCGTTGGCAAAACCGATGACCGATTCGATCTTTCCTGCTGGCTCCGAACCGATCCTGCCGATCTTGCCTCTGCGCAACTCGGTGCTTTTTCCGGCGACAGTGGTCCCGGTCAACGTTGGGCGGCCGCGCTCCGTGCGCCTGATCGAGGAGGCCTGCGGGCGCGAGCGCCCCGCGATCGGCGTGGTCACGCAGCACAAGCCGGAAGTAGAGGACCCGACCTTCGACCAGGTCTATAAGATGGGCACCATCGCACGGGTCTTGAAGGTCATCCGTCTGAGCTCTGGCCAGTACAGTGTCGTGCTTCAGGGCGTGAGCCGGATGCGAATCGAGGAACCCCTCGGACGTCACCCGACGATGCGGGCGCGCGTGCACCGGTACCACGAGGTCCCGGCAGTCGACGTGGAGATCGAGGCGCTCGCCGCTCACCTTCGCGAGTCGGCGAGGCAACTCCTGAACGACCTCCCGACTGCCTCACGCGAGTCGCTTCACATACTCGACAACGTGCGTGAGCCTGGCGCCCTCGCCGATCTGATCGAGTCGAACCTGCCGGTCGCGAACGAGGCGAAGCAAGAGGTCCTCGATACACTCGACATCCGATCACGTGTCCGCAAAGTCCTCGATCAAGTCAACCGTCAGAACGAGGTGCTGCGGGTCAAGGAAGAGATCTCCAGCATGGTCGAGGAGGAGATGTCCAGCTCGCAGCGCGAGTACCTGCTCCGTCAGCAAGTGAAAGACATCCGGCGCGAGCTCGGTGAGACCGACGTCGACGAGGACGAAATCGAAAATCTTCGAGAGCGCATCGCGCTGAGCCGACTTCCGACTGAAGCCGAGTCAGCCGCGAAGCGAGAGCTTCGGCGCATGAGCAACATGAACACGGCGAGCAGCGAGTACCAGGTCGCGCGAACCTACGTCGAGTGGCTCGCCGATCTGCCCTGGTCGAAGAAGACCCCGGACCGGCTGGACGTCACCCAGGCCCGGCAGGTGCTCGATGAGGACCACTACGGGCTCGAGAAGCCGAAGCGGCGCATAATCGAGTACATCGCGGTCCGTAAGCTGCGCCGGGACGGTCGCGCGCCGATCCTCTGCTTCGTGGGCCCGCCGGGCGTCGGAAAGACATCGCTCGGTCGCTCGATCGCCCGGGCTTCGGGCCGCGCCTTCGTCCGCGTCTCGCTTGGCGGTGTGTCCGATGAGGCCGAAGTGCGCGGACATCGGCGAACCTATGTCGGTGCCTTCCCCGGCCGAGTCATTACCGGTCTCAAGAAGGCGAGCTCGCGGAACCCGGTGATGATCCTGGATGAGATCGACAAGCTGGGCCGCGACCAGCGGGGCGATCCAGCGAGCGCGCTCCTCGAAGTGCTGGACCCGGAGCAAAATCATCAGTTCACGGACCACTACATCGACGTCCCGTTCGACCTCAGCAAGGTGATGTTCATCGCCACGGCGAACCAGAAGAGCACAATCCCTGGTCCCTTGCTCGACCGAATGGAAGTCATCGAACTGCCCGGTTACACGCCGCGCGAGAAGCGCTCGATCGCTCGGGACTTTTTGATTCCGCGCCAGCTCAGTGAGCATGGCCTTTCCCCCGAGCGCTTGGATTTCTCAGACGAGGCGATCGACATGTTGGTCGACTCGTACACTCACGAAGCCGGCGTTCGAAAGCTCGAGCAACAAGCGGCCGCGGTTTGCCGAGCGATCGCCGTGCGTTTGGCGAAGGGTGAGGACGTGTCGATCATGGCAGACCCGCCGTTCATCGAAAGCGTGCTCGGTTCCGGAACTGCAAAGCGGCAAGAGAAAGAGCGAAGCCCGAAGGCGGGCGTCGCGACCGGGCTGGCATGGACCCCAGCGGGGGGCGATCTCCTGTTCGTCGAAGCGACGCGCATGCCGGGGACCGGGAAATTGCACTTGACCGGCAACATGGGCGACGTCCTCAAGGAGTCTGCCGCGGCCGCGTTCACCTTCGTGCGAGCGCGCGCGGGAGACCTGGGTCTGCCCGAGGACTTCGTGAGTCACACCGATGTCCACGTGCATCTTCCGGCTGGCGCGGTCCCCAAGGATGGGGCGGCCGCAGGCGTTCCTCTCTTCGTCGCGCTGGCCTCGGTGCTCACCCAGGTGAAGGTCCGGCCAGACGTGGCGATGAGCGGCGAAATCACACTCCGCGGCAACGTGCTCAAGGTCGGAGGTATCAAAGAGAAATGTCTCGCCGCCCACCGAGCCGGCGTTTCTCGAATTCTTCTTCCAAAGCGAAACGAGCCGGACCTCGAGGATGTGCCGGACGAGGTGCGCGAGGACCTCGAAATCTGCCTCGTGTCCCGAGTTGACGAAGTTTTGGGCCTCGTCGCCGCGGTCGAGCCTGCCGGCGCGCCTGCGGCTGCCGAATAGCCCGTGACCGCTTCGCCCATGCTCCGCTCGAGCCTAGCGTTCGCCGCCCTCGTGGGCATCGTTCTGGCATTCGTCCCTCTGCTCGCCGTCCACGGGGTCGAAAGCGCGCTTGCGCTCGGCCTCCTGCTTCCGCCGTGGGCAGCTGCCAACGCAGCGGGCTTCACCGTGCGGAACCGCGGGGTCAGGGGAATCGACCTGGTGCTCCGCGCGGTCGGCATGGGTCTGCTGATCTGGCTGATTCCGTTGCTGATTCTGGCGCTCAGCTCGCTGCGGATTCGACAGTGCGCGCCGGCCGAAGGCCTCACCTTCATGATCTTGGGTCCGGCGATCGGCTGTGCGCTCGCGGCGTCCGTCGGCGTCTGGGTGGGCGCCCTGGTCGGCCGCCCACGGCTCGCACCCTGGCTCGCAGCCGCAATTCCCATCGGCGCGGCACTGCTCGGCCTCTGGACGTTCTACACGACCCCGACGGTCTACGTCTTCGGCGCGTTCGCCGGCTACTTCCCGGGAGCCATCTACGACGACCTGGTCCAGATCCCTACCCGCTACCTCACGTACCGGGCGACGATGCTGGTTGCCTTGCTAGCCCTCGGTGTTCTCTTCGACGCGCTCTGGGACCCAACGACCGGTCGCCTGAGCATTCGAGGACGCAGCCGCGCGGGGTTTGGCGCGATCGCAGTCGGTCTAGGCGCCTTGGGATTCGTCGCTGCCTCGTACGCACTCGGCAACGAGCTCGGCCATCGAGTGAGCAAAGAGCACCTCGTCGAGCGTCTCGGGAAGACAGAGCGCGGCAGGCATTGCATCGTGCACATGCCGCGCGAGACCCGGCCGGAAGACGCGGCCCGGCTGATCGAGGACTGCGACTTCCAGGTCTCGCGCCTCCGGTCGCTCGTCGGTCTCAAGTCGGAAGAGCCAGTCACCGCCTATTTCTTTCGGAACCAAAACGAGAAGAAGGGCCTGATCGGCGTGGGGCGAACGCTGATCGCCAAGCCCTGGCGGCGCGAGGTCTACCTGCAGGTCTCGCGTTGGCCTCATCCGGTGCTCGGACACGAAATCGTGCACGCGGCGCTCGCCGAAGTCGGCAAAGGCCCGTTCGCCGTATCGGGCGCGCTCGGTGGGCTCATTCCGAACCCCGGCATCGTCGAGGGAGCAGCCGTCGCGCTGGCATGGGATCTCCGAGACGACCTCGACCCCGACCAGTGGTCGCGGATCATGATGGACCGAAACGAGTTGCCGTCTGCCGAGTCGGTCATGAGCGTACGGTTCAGCACCCTCCCCGCCCGGCGCGCGTACATGGCCGCTGGCTCGATGATGCGCTTCCTGATCGCGAGCCGCGGGATGAGCGAGTTTCTAGAAACCTATCGACGTGGCAACGTCGAGGACCTCCCGGACCTGGAGTCCAAATGGCGCGAGTATCTCGCTGAGATTCCTGTGTCGGATCACGAACGCGGGATCGCGGAGGTCGAGCTGGCACGTTCGAGCATATTCTCGTCGGTCTGCCCCCACGAGCTCGCCAAGCTGAGGGCGAACCTCGCGGGGGACATGGCCGCCAGAGACGACGGGCGCACGATCGAGACCTGCGAGGCCATCCTCGACATCAACGAGACCGAGGCGCAGGCTCGAGCGGCCCTGGTGGGGGCGCTCGCTCGAAGCGGCCAGACCGAGGCCGCCGCGGCTACGCTCGACGGGCTTCGAGCGGCGATGAACGCGCCGAAACCCATCGTGGCGGCCGCCCTCGAGCAGTACGCCGACGCGAGCTGGACGCTCGGGAAGCTCGACGAGGCGAGCGCGCTCTACGACGAGCTCTTGTCCCTCCCCCGAACCGACGGGCCCGCCCGGCAAGGCGAGGTGAAGAGGCTCGCGCTCGAGGCGTCCGACGCGGAGCGAGAGATCGTCTACGAGATGCTTCTCAGCCAATCGCCGAGCCCAGTGGTCGTGCACCTCGCACAAACGCTTGCCTCCCTGCGATCGGACGGCCTTGGGCAGTATCTCGAGGCCCGGCAACTGCTGGGGCAGAATCGATACGCGCTGGCGCTCCCGCTGCTGCAGGAATCGCAGCAACTCGGGCTTCCAACTCCACGCCTCGAACGGGAGCTCGGCCGACTGCTTGGAGTCACCCATTTCGCCCTCGGCAACTACGCGGATGCAGGTGCCGCGTGGCGAAAGCGGTCGTCGATCAGCCGCGCGGCGGAAGCCGAAGCGCAACGCTGGCTCGAGCGCATCGAGTACGCGGAGACACAGTCGGTCAGTCCCGCGTTGCCAGGTCCATCGTCGGCTCCCCAAGCTGCGCCTTGATGTGCGCAGCGATCGAGCAGTCCGCGGTCACGATCGGGTCGCTCTCCGCCCCGGCGGAATCGACCTTGGGGCCGATCTGACTCCGAACGGTGATCAAGCGGCCGCGGTTCTCGGTGCGCGAGCGAAGAACGAGCTTGTCATGTTCGAGATCCCAAAGGAACACGTCCACCGGGTCGCGCAGCCGGCTCTTGCCTTGCACCAGGAGAAGCAAAAAATAGTCGGCGGGCACGCGCTCCTTCAATGCGGGAAGCTCGCGTTCGATCGCGCGGGTCAGTTGCTCCTCCCGCACGGAGAGGCGCTGCATGTCGTTGGTGTCGTCCGCGCGGGCGAGCCACTTGGCGGTAAGGACCTCCGGCACATCGGAAAGCTGGGCCAAAGGTGTCATCTCCAAGCCGAGGCAGGCGCCGATCGCATCGACCTCTTCGGAGTCGATCGCGAGCTTTAGCGAATCCGGGGAGCTCAGCTCCGGCGCGCGGACTTTGAGGTAGATGACAGTCTCATCGTGCAGGGCGGAAAGCGGGACCTCGGCTTCCACCAGGCGGTTGGCAGCCCCAGTTTTGGCGGCGAGCGCTTTCTCCTCGAGATCCGCCCTCGTGGCGGCGAGCTCGTTGAGAATCGGCGCGACCTCGGTAGCGTGCATGGCCTTGACGCGGTCCCGGAGATCGTCCGCTCGGACCTTCTGCCGCCAGAAATACGCCCCGGCGATGCTCGCCGCGATTAAGACGACGAAACCGATACGCGCCCAGGGAAGACCCGGTCGGTATCGGTTTCTGCGAACGCCGTCGAACTGGGCAGGAGTGAGGTCTGACGGCTCCATGCTGCCAAGCTTACTGGAAGTCGGTTACTCGCGCTGGTTCACGGCAAAGCTGACGTTGCCGTAGCCGGCCGCTGCAGCGGAGAACATCACCTTCTTCACGACCCGAAAGTCGATGTTGCGATCCGCCTGCACGATGACCTGGCCTGCGAACGGCTCCGAAGGATGAATCGTCTCCCACTTCCGCTTCTCGGCCTCGAGGCCCGCAATGAGCGGCTCGATGCGATCGACCTGTGCGGACTGACCCTGCGTCTGGGTATCGGCGACGCGGGTACCATCGAGCGTGATCACGCGTTCGTCGACCGCGACGATCGGCGAGATTTCGATCTGCTCCGTGTTCTTGGCGTCCGGCATCGTGATAGTCGGTTGCTGCGCGACCAACTCGCCTGACGCCGAGAACGACATGAGCAAGAAAATCACGAGAACGATCAAGAAGTCGATGAATGGAATCAGTGGAATCTGGTGGTCCACCGACTTGCGCCCGTGGCCGGACACACGGTCCCGCACGAACTTCAGCGGAATGTTTCGGAGCAGCTCTGGTTCTGGCCGTTTGATCGCCATGGTTTCCCCCTACAGGAACGCAGCTCCGTCGGCCATCGACAGGGTGGTGAAGCCCGCCGCTGACGCGACATCCATTGCACGAATGACATCCTCGTAGCGAACGCCGTCCTCGGGCGCGACGATCATGTCCTCGCGATCGTCCCAGGCCTGCTTCCACTGGCCGAGCTTGGTCTGCAGCTCATCGACGTCGAACTCTTTCTTGTCCGCGACGACGCGCTTGCTGATGTCGATGCTCTCCCCGGCCGAGGACCCGAGCACGTAGCCCGAGTTCCGAACCTGCAGGATGAGCTTCACTTTCTCGTCCTCGGGGGGCGCATCTTCAGTAGACGCTTGCCCCGGAACTTGCTGATTGGCGTTCATCGCGGCGAGCTGGTTCCAGACCGCGGTGGCCAACAAGAACATGACGCAGCAAAGGAGCAGGTCGATGAAGGGAATCAGGGGGATCTCCTGATTGACCGACTTCTTCCCGGAATTTCCGCCGCCGCTATCGATTGCCGCCATTTGATTCGTTACTCCGCGGGGATGTTCTGAAGGTCGACCTTGGAACGGTTACCGACGACCAGGTTGAGAACCTGCACGGTAGCCGCGTTGATGTCGTCGATGATCTTCTGGGTCTTGCCGTTGAGCAGGCCCATCATCAGCAGAGCAAAGACCGCGGTGATCAGACCGAAGGCCGTGCAGTTCATCGCTTCTTCGATGCCCTTCGCCAAACCAGTCGCCTTACTGGCTGCGTCGGCCTTGGCGACCTCACCGAATGCGGTGATGAGACCGACGACGGTTCCGAAGAGACCGCATAGCATTCCGACGTTCGCGAGCAGACCGAGGTACGGCGTGCGGCGTTCGATCAAGGGTAGCTCTTTGAGCGCCGCTTCATCCATCGCCGCTTGAACTTCAGCATCGGGGCGGTTCACCTTGAGCAAACCTTGCTTGACGATGCGCGCGAGCGGGTTCTGCTCCGCGGAGCAAACCTTGATCGCACCCGCCACGTCTCCGGCGGTGATGCACTTCTGCATCTTGGCGATGAACTCGTCCTTGTCGATCGACGCTTTGTAGAGATACATCGCGCGCTCGATCG
>JBLYYU010000070.1:0-6812 GCA_048550275.1 Polyangiales bacterium | reverse complement strand
GGCTGCAGGCCCGCTGCCGATGATTAGGACTCGATGGCTCATGTCACTCCCTTTTGAGGCCGGGGTTATGAATACCCGCGGCCGGGAGCGCAACCCCTAAGGGAACATCTCGGACACGTGCGAGCCGATGGCAAGGGCGGCCGTAAGTCCCGGAGATTCGATGCCAATCAGGTGTACGAAGCCCGGCTGAGATGCAGGATCGGTAATCACGAAGTCCGCGAAACCTCCCTCGGGGCCAACGAGCTTGGGCCTGACGCCGCTGTAGTCAGGGGACAGGTGCTCGACGCGGATCGCCGGGAGGTAGCGCGCGACCGCTTCGGCAAAGCGCTCGATTCGGGACTCGTCGACCGAGTAGTCGATCGTGTCGACGAACTCGGCGTCCGGGCCGGCGCGCCGTACGCCGGCGATGTCCGCCGTGATGTGCACGCCGAGGCCGCCGCCGGACGGTAGCGGGTAGATCAGGCTGTTCCGCGTCTTGGGCGCTTCGGAGCTCAACGCGAAGTAGGAGCCCTTGCAGGGATAGAGCCGCCACGGACGTTCCGCCGCCGGCAGGCCCGATTTTTCTGCAACGTCCAGAGCAGAGAGGCCCGCCGCGTTCACGACGCGCTCTGCGAGGAGCTCCATCTGGCTTCCCGTCGTGTCGGTGGTTTGGACGAGCCAGCCTTCATCGGTCTTCCGAATCTCGTTTACGGCCGTGTGATAGACCACCATGCCGTCGGATTCTACGATTTCGTAGACGAGACTGGCGATCAACTCGTGCACATCGACGACGCCGGACGTCGGAGAATGCAGGGCGAGCTCGCATCGCAACTCTGGTTCCTGTTCACGGGCTTCGGCTCCGGTCATGAGACGTAGCTCGCCCGCTCCGACCGCCTTGGCGTGACTCGCGATCGCGCGGAGTCGGCTCTCGTCCTCTGCGTTCGTCGCGACGATCAGCTTCCCGGTGTGCTTGTGCGGGACCTCATGCGCCTCACACCAGGCGTAGAGACGTCGATTTCCTTCGATGCAGAGACGTGTCTTCAGCGAGTCCTCCGGGTAGTAGATGCCCGCGTGGACCACCCCGCTGTTTCGACTCGATATCTCGCGTCCCGGGCCGACTTCGCGTTCGATCACGACCACCGAATCGAGCTTCTTCGACAGCTCGTATGCGCATGCGAGGCCAACGACCCCAGCACCGATTACGACCGCATCTACTGCTTCCGCCATGACTATTCCCTGATGAGCCTATGCGAGGCTCTTAGAATGCTAGCGGATCGACGCGCTGCTCGGGTAGCTGAACCGACAACTGCGGCATCGGGAGCTCCCGTTGCTGCCGATACGCCGAGTAGTGAACCAAGACTTTGCGGACGTATCGGTGAGTCTGCGTGAACGGGATGCGTTCGAGCATGACATCGAGCGGAGCTCCCTCGGCGCCTTCCTGAATCCAGCGGCGCACGTTGTGGGGGCCGCCGTTGTAGGCCGCGATGGCTAGCGGCAGTCGACCGTCGAAACGTCGAATCAATGAAGAGAGATACCAGGCCGCGAACTCGAGATTGAGGCCGGGGTCGAGTAGGTCGGCAGGCGAGAAGTCGTCGCGACCGAGCGCGTGCGCGATCAACTGACCGGTGCGTGGCATGATCTGCATGAGGCCGACCGCACCGGCGTACGAGACGATGTGTTTCTGGTACGCGCTCTCGACCCGCATGACCGCGAGCAGAAGGTTCGGGTCGAGTCCGTACCGGCGCGCCGCCGGGATGGCGAGCCACTCGTAGGCGCGTGGCCGAGTTTCGATGAACTCCGGGCCAGCGAAACCACCTGCGGTGCCCATGTCGCCAAGCATTGCCGCTACGGTGGATAGTGTCGTGCGGTCTTCGAGCGAAAGCGCGATGCGGGCCGTCCGAACCTCGCTCGGGAGGACTTCGTGGATACGGTTGTTGGCGCGGGCCACGGAGTTCAGTCCGGCTCTCGCTACCGGCTTCCCGAGGGCGTGCCGCCAGGTAAGGTACGCCTGGAAAAGCTCGGCGCTGGCCGCGTCGAGTTCACCCACTCGAAGGAGATCCACCGCGCGAGCGATCCACGGGAAGGTCTCAGAGTGGCGCTCGGCGACCGGCCGGAGTTGTTTCGCCAGCGCTCGGCCGGAAGTTCGAGGAGCGCGTGGAACGGGTCCGTCTGCTCCGTTCGAAAGACCCTCCTTGCCCTCACTCTTTCGGCCGTGCTGCACTCGCTCCAGCCCGTTGCCGGCCCAGAGGGCGTAGTAGGCATCCCCCGTCAGTGTGGCATCGGCCTGGGCTTGCGCGAAGAGCGGCGCCGCCTGGGCTGGGCGGCCAGCGCGCTCCAGCGCCCTCGCCAGATGGTAGAGGGCCACCACTCGATACCGAGAGCCAGGACGCTTAGCGACGTTCTCGAGAAGGCCGATGATCAGCTCCTCCGACCCCGTGCCCGCTGCCGCCATCGTGGCATCGAATACCGCCGACGGAGGAGTTCCGAGACGCTTGCTCAGCGAGATCAGGAGGGCATCGACTTCTGCGCGAAACCCGGCTCCTGACGCCACCTGGATCATGTCGATGATCTGGTTGGTCGGAATCGAGACATCCGAACGTCCGGCGCGCAGGTTACTTAGCCGAAGGCGGGCGTAGTCGAGGTCACGCGAGTTCGCGGTTTCGGCCATGTCGTTCGCCCGGTTCTCGATGTGCCGCGCAGTCGCGAGGTTCTCGATCGGGAACAGTTGAGCCGTACGCAAGTACGTCTCGGCCGCCGTCCAGCGTCCCTCATCTCGCGCGAGACGCGCTGCCAGATAGTGAACGTCGGCGTGTTGCGGTCCGGTTAGTGGACTCTCGAGCAGCTCGGCGATCAAGCTTTTTGCTTCGTCGAGCGGGCCGGTTCGGACCAGAAGGCGCGCGCGCTGCACTCGCTCCTCATCGCTCATCGAGGGCGTCTGATGGCCGCGTGCTTTCAATCGAGCGAGCTCGACCTCGGCCGAGCCGGCCGCACGGCTCCCCGGCCAGTCGGTGCGTATCGCGTGCAGAGTAGCGATGGACTCCACGATGCGTCCTCGTCGCATGAGACTCTGGGCCTGCTCCAGACGGAGCTCGGCGCCACCAGGAATCGACGGATACGCCAGGAGAAGATCCTCCAGAGCCTGGTCTGCCGCCGGGTCGTCCGCTCGTAGGAGGCTCAGCACCCGGCCCGATGCCGCCTCCAGGCGGACCGACTCGTGGGGGCTCCCCTCGGCTTCGACGAAAAACTCGGCAGCGCGCTCCGGGTGGTTGCGCAGAAGCTCTAGTCGCGCGATTTGCAAAGCAATTCGGTCCTTGATCCGGGGCAGCCCGCGGTGCGCCAGGTCGAGTTGCAGACGCGCCTCTTCGTAGTCCGCGGCGACGATCTGCTCGCTGGCCTCCCGGTACGCTTCTACGGCGCGCGACTTGGTCGGCTGCGCCGAGTTTATGGCAAATGGGTTGAAATACGGACCGCACATCGGCGGGCGCCATTGCGCATTGCTCATGGGGACGCGGCTAGCGTTGGGTAGTTCCGCGACGCACATCGGAAGGTCGGGAGACGCGTAAGCCGGTGCCGGAAGCGATGCGAAAAGCAGCGCTGCAACGAACAGTGCGATGAAAACGCGAGGAGCCACGCTCACTACAGGATTGCAAAATTGTGAGGTGAGACGCAAAGATCGAGCTGGAGACACCCCTCTTTATAAGCGAATAGGCCCGCTGCGCTTCATTCCTGCAGTCCCGTTTCGGCCTCGTCGCCCCCGAGGGGTTCGACTTCCGCGGCCGTGTCCTCCTCGGGTTCGTCTTCGAGCTCGGGCTGCAAGACGGTTACGACGCCAATTGCAACAAGAGCCACGAAACCGATCAAGAGCAAGATCGTGCGCCGCTCAGGTGTCTCGTGCACCTCGTCAGGAGAAACCATTGGTTCAGCCCGCAAGCTCCGCGAGCGCGTCGCGAGCGGCAGCAACCGCCTCGTCGAGCGGCACGTCCGTCGAATCTGCTTCGCTGCGCTTCTTGAGCTCGACCGTTCCCTGCTTGAGCCCGCGGGCGCCGACGGTGATTCGCAACGGAATTCCCAGCAAATCAGCGTCCTTGAACTTGACGCCAGGGCGCTCGGAGCGGTCGTCCAGAAGGACCTCGACGCCCGCCGAACGTAGTCCGTCGTAGATCTCCGTGGCCTTGGCCAGCGGCGCTTCGTCCTTGCCGATCGGCGTGATGATCACCTGATAGGGCGCGACGTTGACGGGCCAGCGGATTCCGTTCTCGTCGTGGTGCTGCTCCATGATGGCGGCCACGAGGCGGCTCACGCCGATGCCGTAGCAGCCCATGACGATCGACTGGCTCTCGCCTTCCTCATTCAGGAAGGTCGCGTTCATCCTGTCGGTGTAGTGCGTGCCCAAAACGAATATGTGCCCGCCTTCGATACCGCGGTAGAGCTCGAGCGTCCCATCGCAATTCGGGCAGGGGTCGCCAGAGGTCGCCTGGCGAATCGAGGCAACCTCGGCTTCGAAGTCGCGGCCGTGATTCACATTCCGGTAGTGGTAGGGTGTTTCGCCGGCGCCCGCGATCGCGTTCTGCACCGCGACCGCGTCTGGATCCGCGATGATGCGTCCAGTGAAACCGACCGGGCCAACGAAACCGATTTCAGTTCCGGTCGCCTCCTTAACGGCTCCGTCGGAAGCGAGTAACACTTCGTCGACGCCGAGTTGCCGGGCCAAGCCGATTTCGTTCACATCGTGATCGCCCCGAACGACAGCCAAGACGAGCTCTTCGCCCGCGACGTAAAGAAGCGACTTGAGCGTATGCGCGGCGGTCGTATCGCCACTGAAAAACGCGACAACTTCGTCGATCGAGCGAGTATTGGGCGTCTCGACCTTCTCGAGCGCGGCTCCCCCGGTCGACGTCGTTTTCGGCGGTTCAGCACGGCCGGCCTGGGCGATTTCGACGTTGGCTGCGTAGTCGCAATCGCCGCAGGCGACGATCCAGTCCTCGCCAGTCTGAGCCAAGACTTGGAACTCGGCGCTCTGCTTGCCCCCGATGGCTCCGCTGTCCGCCTCGACCACCCGATACTCGAGCCCGAGGCGCTTGAAGACGCGGTGGTAGGCCTCGCGCATCTGCGCGTAGCTCTCGAGGGCGGCCTCCTCGGATACGTCGAAAGAGTACGCGTCCTTCATGATGAATTCGCGGCAGCGCAGCAGCCCGGCGCGGGGCCGCGGTTCGTCACGGTACTTGAGTTGAATCTGATAGAGGTTCAGCGGGAGCTGCCGGTAGCTCTTCACCTCACGCCGCACGAGATCGGTAATGATCTCCTCGTGGGTCGGCGCCAAATGATACTCGCCGCCCTTGCGATCCTTGATTCGAAAGAGGGTGGGGCCGTACAGGTCCCAACGCCCGGTCTCCTTGAAGTACTCGCTGGGAACGAAGGTCGGCATCAGGAGCTCCTGCGAACCCGCCGCGTCCATTTCTTCACGAATGATCTTTTCGATCTTGTGAAGGACTCGTGTCCCGAGTGGCAGCAGCTCGTAGATCCCGGCGCCGACCATCCGAGCGTACCCAGCACGAAGCATCAGCACGTGCGACGGCATCGTCGCGTCCTTGGGGACTTCCTTTACCGTCGGGATAAACGCTCGCGAGTACCGCATCGCGCCCTGATAGCAGGCGAGGCCGACAGGTTCCAGCCCGACAACTGCCCGAGATCTTTGATAGTTCGGCTAAAGAAAACCCACCGATCCCCTGGCAGGGATGGTGGGCTTCTCAGTCGAGAATCAGCGTGATTCCGCGACCTTGCGGAGCTGCGGCCGTCGGCTCAGGTGCCGATGACGAAGCTCACGCTGGTGGTGCCGGAGCCGCCGATGTTGAGCGTCTGAACGTTCTTGGCGCCTTCGACCTGGTAGTCACCTGCCGTGCCAGTCACCTGCTTGTGCGAGTCGAGGACCTGACGGACGCCCGTCGCGCCGACAGGATGCCCGGCGCCGATGAGACCACCGCTCGGGTTGATCGGGGTCTTTCCGCCCATGGCGATGTCGCCGGCTTCGATCGCCTTCCAGCTTTCACCGGGGGCGGTGAGGCCGAAGTGGTCGATCGCCATGTACTCGGAAGTCGTGAAGCAGTCGTGCGTTTCGATCGAATCGATGCCGCTGACGTCGGCGATGCCGGCGCGCTTCATTGCGCTGGTCACAGTGGTTCGCACGTGCGGCAGGATGTATTCCGCCTTCGCGCTTTCGGCGACCTTGTCCTCGAAGCGCATGCGCGCCGTGTTGTGGCCCCAGCCCTTGATGCGGGGGATCGACTCGAGCGGCACACCCATGCGGTCCGCCCATTTCTTGGCGTACGTGGGCGAGGCCAGGAGCAGCGCGGCTGCGCCGTCGGTGACCTGCGAGCAGTCCGAGATGTTGATTCGCCCGCCGATGCTGCCGTTGAACTCATCACGGCTCATCGCGTGATCGTAGTTCATGTACCAGGTACGGGTCTGGGCATTCGGGTTGGCCTTGGCGTTCGCGTAGTTGATCGTGCTGATCTCCGCGAGGTGCTCGTCCTTGAGGCCGTAGCGCTTGTCGTATTCGTCGCCGAGCTTCCCGAAGAGCTTCGGGAACGGAAACTCGATGCCCTTGGCCTCGAGCTCGTACCAAGCCGCGGTGCCGAGGAAATCGCCGCCTTCACCGGCGCCGACGGTCTTCATCTGCTCGACGCCGACCACGCAGGCCAAGTCGTAGCGATGCGCTTCGATTTCAGCGGACGCCGCTTGAATCGCGAGGCTGCCCGATGCGCAGGCGGCTTCGTGACGCGAGGTCGGAAGGCCGCTGAACGCCGGGTCGATCTCGAGGAAGAACGCGCCGAGGT
>JBLYYU010000069.1:0-11970 GCA_048550275.1 Polyangiales bacterium | reverse complement strand
TAGGTCTGACCATCGACACCGCAGACCGGATCGTAGACGTCCGGACAAACACATTCGCGCGGAAGGCACGCGCCGATGCAGGTGTTGACGCAGTTGGGGTCGTCGTCGAGACAGGTGTTGACGCAAACTTCGTAGTCGCAGAACTCGTTCGCGGGACAATCACCGCTGCGACGACACTCCTGACGACAATCGGGGTCGGCAGGCGAGAGCCCGTTGACGCAGTCCGTGACGGGAGGATCGGCCTTCGGGTCGCATCCGTCGTCCACGCCCATCAGCGCAAGTGCCAGGACTCCAACGACAATCGTTAGGCTAGAACGCGTGTTCTTTCGCATGGGCGCCTCCTCGAGACTGAAGCCTGAGGATGCGCTCGCGTGGAAATCCTTTCAAGTCTCTCGGAGAATTGTCACCGTTTTGGGGCCCCGCGTCTTCGAAACAACGGGCTTAGCTTTTCCAACGCTTCGCTGAGCCGGGGGCACCGGAGCACAGTCACTTCAAACGCCCTTTCCGGTACGCGTCCGTGGCGACATAACGAGCTAGTACCGCGAAATTCGGCGCTCATCGTTATCCCGATGGGCTGAGAGAGTGTCAGTGTCAGTGCCAGTGTCAGTGCCAGTGTCAGCGTGGTTGGGCTGGAGCGGCTGCTGCTTCAGCTCACGGCAAACACAAGCCCGGGCAAGTCACGCACTGGACGTTCTGGCAAATCTGATCTTCTGCGTTCATCTAAATTCATATTTCGCGACCCATACAGACGCGTCGCGCGGGAGAAGGATTGCGCGGGCAGCGATGGTTCTGTGAGCGAGCACACTCATGAAGCACGCTCAAGACTCGGGCGCTTTACGAACTCGCGCCGGGTTGGTACGGTCGTCCATTGCCCGCTTTGATCACGATACTCACTGCCCTCGGCGCAGTCGCGCTGCTCAGCTGCGACTCGCAGTCGGGATCTGGCTGGGCGCCGCCCGCACCGCTCGAAGCGGCCGTGGGCTCCATCAATTCGGTTGAGATTGCGATGAACGCCGACGGCGATGCGATCGCCGTTTGGAGCAGCCACGTGGAGCCGGGCTTCGCTACTAGCGACTACTCGGTTTGGGCTGCGCGATTCACGCCTCGGTCGGGTTGGGGAACCGCAACGAAGCTAGGTTCGGCAGATGGTCGCCAAGGTGCGAGCCAACCTGCGATCGCCGTCAACGACGAGGGGCAGGCGATCGTGGCGTGGGAAGAATGGGCCAGCGACGACGACGATCAGAGCGGGGAGGGGGTCTGGGTCACACGGTTCGATCCGGAGACGCAATGGGAAGCCCCCGTGCTCCTCGGCGCAGCGGGCAACAATGCGACCGTCGCGCTCAATGACAACGGGCAGGCTGTGGTGGCCTGGTGGACTCGGAGGGACGCGGGCATTTGGGTAAGTCTTCTCGATTCGGATTTGCGCCCGAGCGCGCCGGAACGACTCGACCGCGATTGCACCCAGCGCGAGGACTCCGGCGACGACCCCTTTCTCAGCTACGCTCCGAGCCAGTCGAGGAACCCGGAGGTGGCAATGTCCGACAGCGGGCAGGCCGTCGTGATCTGGGACGACAACGAGAACGAAGCCAGCGCGCTCGCAAACTGTGACGACCAGATGAGCCTCCGTGCGAGTCAATACGCGCCCGACGGAGGTTGGAGCGGGCCCACGAAGCTCGGCGTGCGGTCGGCTCCCTTCGGCACGCTGCACGCGGCCGTGGCCTTCGACCAAGCCGGGAAAGCCCTTGCGGGGTCGCAAGAGGGCAAGCTCAGCAGCTACACCGAGTCGTCTGGGTGGAGCTCGATCGACCTCGGCGTGGACGACCGATTCGCCAGCGTCGCGATGGCCAAGAGCGGGCACGCCATCGCCGTCTGGGAAACTGCGGACCGTGACCAGCAACCTGCGTCGATCCGAGCCATCCGGTTCTCGCCAGAAGAAGGTTGGGGTGAGCCCGCGCTGTTCTCGGGAGGTGCCCAGAGTTCTCCCACGGACAGCCCGGCAGCGAAGAGCCCGACCATCCTGGACTCGGCCTCCGCGGATGTGGCTGTCAACGACGCGGGTGATTCCTTGGTGGTGTGGCATCAGGTTGGGCTCCCCAGCGTGCGTTCGTCGTTCGACGTTTGGGCGAACCACTACACCTCGGGGCGAGGTTGGAGCACGCCGACCGCTCTCTCGGTGGGTGGGACTATCGAGGCAGCCGGCCCACGTGTCGTCGTGGATTCGATGGGCCGAGGTATCGCCGTCTGGCAGCAGGCCGAGGTCTCGGCCGATTCGAGAGATACGGTCCGCTTGATGTGGAGCCGCTTCGAATAGGGCCCGAACCTGTCGGTCGACGCCCAACTAGCTAGGACTGCGATCGAAGCATTCCACACATTCCACACAAGGGAGCCAGCTTCTCCAACGCTTCGGCGAGCCGAGCCGGGGGCACCGACGTGAAGCAGAGGCGGACCCATTTCGCGTAGTCGGCGCCGCAGGAGCGGCCTGGTGTGAGCAGCACGCCCAGGTCGGCACAGCGTTCGAGAAAGCCGGTGCAGTCCTCAGCGCCGGGCTCGAGCTCCGCGCTGACGTCGAAGAACAAGAACGTGCCGCCCTCGGGCCGCGGAAGCCCGAGCGCGTCGGCGGCCGAGTAGCCGGCGTCCCGGTAGAGCGTTCGGCTTTCGCGCACCCAGTCGCCGCCCTGTTGAAGCGCCTGCACCGCGCCGAACTGCATCGGCCGGGCTGCACAATAGGTGTGAAACGTCTGCATTCCGCGCACGGCAGCCATCACCGACTCGGGCCCGTGCGTGAATCCGATACGCGCTCCGGCGAAACCGTACGTCTTCGAAAGCGTGTGGAAGGCGATGGCGCGGTCTCGCGTCTCGGGGCGCTTCCAAACAGCGCCGGGGGCTTCTCGATCGAAGTAGATCTCTTCGTACGCCTCGTCGCAGAAGAGCCAGAGGTCGTGGCGCTTGGCGACGCGGAGCATCGCCGCAATGGTGCTTTCCGACAGGACGCGACCGCTCGGGTTGTTGGGCGTGTTGATGTAGAGGGCGACGGTGCGCTCGGTGACGGCGTTCTCGAGGGCCGCCTCCGGGTCAAAGCCGGGCTCGTCGAGCCGCGTGTAAAACGGAACCTGCACGGGCACCGCGCCCTTGGTCGCAATGATGCCCCGGCTTAGCGGCCAAAACGGTGACGGCAGCAAGACCTCGTCCCCCGGTTCGAGCAGCACTTGGCAAACGATGCTCAGCCCCGCGGTCGCGCCCGACATGAGCTGCACGAGCTCCCGGTCGAGCGTTTCGCCGTGCCGCTCTCGAACGTACGCAAGGAACGCGTCGATGGCGCTCGGCTCACCTTGGACAGGCGCGTACTTGTGAAGGCCGTCGTGCTCGCGGCTGAGCTGATGCTCCGCTTGGGCGGCCGCGACGGGGTCACGGTAGGTGTCGCCGACGTGCAGCGGGTAGATTTCGGCGTTCCTGGCGCGCGCCCGTTGCGCGAGGTCGCTGTAGACCCGGGGCGAAACCGAGTGCGCGTGTTCGGAGAGTTTTGGAAAGCGCGGCACGGGAGCTCAGAGCCAGAGAAGAGCGACGATGGTGACCGTACTGATGCCGACCAGCGTCTGAAGAGGCAAGCCCAATCGCAGGAAGTCGGTGTATTTGTAGCCGCCCGGGCCGTAGACCATCAGGTTGGTTTGGAAGCCGATGGGCGTCGAAAACGCCGTCGCGGCGGCGAGCATGATCATGTAGCTAATGGGCAAGAGGCCAATGCCCTGCGCTTCGGCCGCGGTGGCCGCGATGGGGAACATCAGCGCAGCCGACGCCTTGGTCGTGACGAGCCCTGCGAGCACCGAAGTGATGGCGTAGAGCGCGACGAGGACACCGACACTTCCAAACGGCTCCGCGAGCTCGATGATGCGCGATGCGATGACCTCGGCCGCGCCGCTTTTCTGAATGGCGATGGCAATGCCGAAGGCGGCGGCGATGGCGATGAGCACTGTCCAGTCGACCGAGCGCCGCGCTTGCTCGCCGGTCAAGCAGCGCGTCAGCAACATCAGGCCGGCGGCGCTCAGCGAGGCGGTCATCAGGTTCATGGTGCCGGTCGCGTTGATGACGACCATCCCCGTCAAAACCACCGCGGCCAGCCAGGCCCGGTCGTGGCGCGGAGGGGCGCTGTCTTCGACCTCGGCGATGAGCGCGAAATTCGGGTCGCGCTGACGGAGCTGCGCGAACTGCGGGTGCGACTCGATGAGGAGCACGTCGCCGGCTTGAAGGCGAATGTCACCGACCTTCGTTTCGGTGACGCGGACGCCCTGACGGTGCACGGCGAGAATCGCGGCGTCGTAAATCGTGCGGAATCGGCTTTGCCGGACGGTCTGCCCGATGAGCGAGGAGTGCGCGCCGACGACCGCTTCGACGAGGCGCCGGTCGCGCCTGGCGGTGATCTTGTCGACCTGGTCGGTGTCCGGGACGATGCGTTGCTTGCGCAGGTCGACCACCGAATCGACCACCCCGGTGAAGTGCAGCCTGTCGCCTTCGCGCAAGACAGTGGTCGGCGGAACGGCTGCCAAAACACGGCCGGCGCGCTCGATTTCGTAGAGGTAGACACCGCGAAGCGAACGGAGCCCCGCCTCCTCGATGCTGTCGCCGATGACCGGCGAGCCTTTTTCGACGCGCATGGCGATGGTGTACTCGCGCGCCTTGCCGAACTCCTGGAGCGCGCCACGCCGGTCCTTGAGCAGCCATTGCGAGGTCAGGACGATGAAGAGCATCCCGATGGCGAGCGCGGGAAGGCCGAGCACCGCGATTTCGAAAATGCCGAACTCGGCGCTCGGGTCCCACTCCTGCGCGAGGCCGGCGACGACCAGGTTCGTGCTGGTGCCGATGAGCGTGCAGGTGCCGCCGAGAATCGACGCGTACGACAACGGGAGTAGCATCAGCGAGACGCTGAAGTGGCAGCGCCGAGCCCAGCTCGTGATGAGCGGCACGAACATCGCGACGACCGGCGTGTTGTTCAAGAAGGCGGAGAGCGCGGCGACGGGCGCCATCATTCGAAGCTGACCGCCGGCCAAGGTGCGCGGGCGTCCGAGCACGAAACGGCCGGCCAGGTCGAGACCGCCGGTTTCTTTCACGCCCGCGGCGACGACGAAGAGCGCCCCGATCGTAATGACCGCCGGGTTCGAAAAGCCGGAGAACGCTTCGGCGGGCTCGATGATGCCGGCGAGCAGCAGGACGGTGACGCCGGCGATGAGCACGAGGTCCGGGCCCGCGAGGTTCGCCGCCATGACGACCACCATCCCCACGATTACCCCGACAGTAATCCAGCCGTCGCCTGTCAGCATTGCCGCGCACACTAGCAGCCGCCGCCCTGAATGGCGCGTTCTTGAGTGGAATGCTTGGGATTCGACCTAAGGGGCGTAGCGCTCGGCTTTTTCGCGGTAGAGCTCCGCGGCGTCTTGGTCGCCTCGCCGGTCCGCGTCGATGGCGCTTTCTCGGTAGTAGTCGAAGCGCGCGTCGCTGGCGCTCATCGTGACCAGGAGCGCGAGGCAGCCCCCGAAAAGGCTGGCGGTGCGCCAAAGAGGACGCCAGCGCGGTGTCAGGTAGAGCTGGCGCCCCATCACGACGAGCATCGCGATGGCGGTCAGGCTGCAGCCGGTCTTCACGCCGGGCAGGTCGACGAACATGCTCAGCATCGGGGCGACCACCAGGCCGACGAGCGAGCCGTAGAACACCCGAGAGGCGCGCTCGTCGAGGCCGCCGCGCTCTTCGTCGTCGCCGTTGCCGTCCGGGAGCAGGTTACGCGCCGGTTCGGTCAGCGTCCGCCCGAATGAGTGAATCCATTGCGTGGGCGTGAAGGCGACGAGCGCGATTCCCGCCATGTAGAGCGGAAGCCAATCGACCGAAGGCGTCGCCAGGTGGAAGGTCAGCGGGGCAGCGATGAACATCGGCGCGAGCAGGCGGACGGCCGGAAGCTCGACGCGGTCCTGCACGCTCACCAGCAGGTACCCGACGCAACAGGCCATCGGCAGCCAATACGACTCGCCTCGCGCGGCGGACCAAGCCGCGACGTAGAAGTAGACGATGGCGGTCGTGACGCAGAAGAGCACGTACGCGGCAACGCTTCCGCGTGGCGCGCGATCCGAACGCGAAAACGCGGAGCGCGCGCTCAGCATCGGGAAGAAGATGAAGCAAACCAGGTAGAGTGAGAGCAGGTAGTGGTAGGGCACCGAGTCGAGCAAACTGCACGACCAGCCGAGCGTGTAACCGGCGGCGATGAGAACGATGGCGATACGGTGCGGCCGGTAGAGCGCCTGGCTCAGGGCGAGCACGCCGGTGAAGGCCATGACGCCGAGGTAAAAGCCCGAGCTCGGGACGAAGCCGTCGAACCAGGGGAAGTGCGCCACGTTGAAGGCACCGGCGCCGTACTTCGCGCCTTCCGGCATCAGGTTGAGCCAAGTGTCGAACGCGAGCAGCGCCAACACGAAGCGGAGCAGCAAGTACGGGCGCGCGAGGGCGACGTCGCCGAACCAGTAGCGCTCGAGGGGCTTCATCGCGCTGCCGTCCTCACGGTTCGGTGTGCGCGCTCGCCGCCGCAGCGCAGGGTGTATTCGCGCAGGTCCGGCTCGTCGTCGCAGCGAGTCGCCAGCTCCACCGAGAGCACGCCGTCGGTTTCGCACTGCGTCTTCATGAAGGCGTCGATGACCGCCTGCCGGCCCTCGGCGACGTGCCCGAGCCAGTCCGGGTGAATCAGCGTCTCGATGGAAACAGGTTCGCGCTCGCCGCTCGCGCGTTCCACCGCGGCGCTGCTCGAGCAAACCGGAGCGTCGGTCTCCGAGAGGCTTCGCCAGGTGAAGCGCTCGTCGGTCGCGTCCTGTCGCCCGAGGTACGTTAGCGGCACCAGGAACTGCAGCGCGACGAACGCCGTGATGAACACGCTGCTCCAGCGCCGGGCTTTGCCGCGCGGTTCCGCAGGAGGTGGCTCGGTCTCACGGGACGCCATCCCTTCAACATCGGCGCCAAGCGCCGCCCTGTCAAAAGATGCTCGGCGCGCTGCTCGAGGGCGCCGTTCGGGACGCCGAGCCGAGCCGGAAGGTGACCCCGTCCTGCCCGCTGTAAACGATGTCGATTCGGTCGCCTCGCGAAATCGCGTCCGGGCTTCGGGCGCCCATACTGTCGAAGCCCTGGTTGGTGCCACCGAGGCTCTCGCCCAGCGCGCGCCAAAGCAGAAGCTCGTCCGAGTACGCGACCTCGACCGCCCAGCGCGTGCCGCTGCGCCGACCGTAGTAGAGCTGGTACGCGCTGTTGTGCACGATGAGGCTCGGGTCGGTCAGCTCCCCGGTCGGATCTTCGATGCGGGTCAGCCCTTCGAGTCCGCCGTTGACGACGCGCTCCCACGGCCCCTCGGGGTCCGCCGTGTAGTAGGCCTGCAGCTCGGTCGCGCCCGAAGCGAGACTCGCGCGCACCACCATCAGCCAGAGCCCGTCGCGGAACACCACGCTCGGCGCGTCGAACGAAACCACCTCGCCCGAAGGCGCCAAGATGGGGCCGTCGCCATTTGCGAACACGAGCTCGTCCTGCACGGCCACCGCCGCGCCGATGCTCCCGGCGCCGGACTCGCCGCGCGCCGTGTAAAACAAAACGAGGAAGTCCCCGGCCGAGACGAGCTCCGGGTCGCCGACGCCCATCGCTTCGTAGGGCTCGCTCGGGGCCAGCACAGGCGCGGGGTCAGGCAGGTTGAGCACCTCTGGCGCGTCACGAAACGCCAAGAAAATCTGACGGTCCAGTTCGAACGCGACGAGCGTGTTCCCCTGGTGGCTGACGATCGAAGGTTGCCGGCCGGCCGTGTGGAACGGGCTCGGCGCCCCTTGGTTCGTCACCACGCTAGGCACCCGGTCGACCCAGGCGCTCGGGTTGTCGCAGTAGGCGAGCTCGGTTCGAATCGAGGCGATCGCAGCGCTCTCGGCCGGAGCGCTCAGGTTGCGGCCGTAGGCGACCAGTTGCGCTTCGTCGAGCGCGGCAGCGTCGAAGGGGTAGCGGCCGCGGGGCTCGTCGTCACGGAAGAGGTCGACGACCCCGGCCGGCGAAAGCACGAGCGACCAGCGCGTGGTCCCGGGCGCCGCGTAAAACGAATCGGCGACCTGGTTGCCGATCATCAGATTCACGACCTCGCGCGAGCCGCTGAGCAAAAGCCCCACCTCGGCTTCGACGAAGGCGCCCGGTGCGCTGCTCGTGAAGGCGACGCCGGCGGTTTCGAGGCAGCTCGCGTCACAACCGATCGGCAACGAGAACTGCACCTCGAGCCGGATTCGCTGCGAGGCGATGTTGACCGGCTCGCCGATGATGACGCCCCCTTCGGCGGACGCGTTGCCGCCTGGCACCAAACCGCGCGGGCTGATGAACGGCTCGAGTTGGTTGAAGGCGACGGCGTCGGAGCTCGCGGCTTCTGCGCAGCCCGGAGCGGTGTCACCGGCGCAGCTCTGAAAGTCGAGCACCGGCGGCAGGGGAGGGTCGTCTACGATCAGCTCACAGCAAGCGCCGGTGTTCGCGCAACACGACGCAAAGGCCTGGCACTGCGACTCGCTGCACGAGGCGGCGTCCGCGTAACAGGCGCGCGCCGCGTCTGCGTAGGCTTGAGCGCTTTCGCTGTCGGTGTTGAGCCCAAGCGCGTCGCCCGCGTTGCGCTCCGGGTCTGCGAAGAGCTGGTCGACGGGGTTGTCGATGACCCCGCTCGGGCCATTGTCGAGGGTCGCGCCGCCGGCGCCCGCTTCACCTGCGTCGCCGCCCGATCCCCCGGAACCGGCGCTGCCCGCCGCGCCGCCGGAGCCTGCGAGGCCCGCACTGCCGGCATCATCGGACGCACCGCAGCCCGCCGAAAACAACGCCAGCGCCGCTGCCAATGGCAGCCATTTCCAGTGCTGGTGTTTTCGATTTCGGCTCATGGCTTCCCCCAAGTTTGCTCCAAAGGTATTAATTGGTCGGTCGGCGGCACCCCCGTTAGATACAAGCGCCGTGCCAAGATGAACCGGAGCCGGTCCGGCTCGTCGGCGCGGGGGGTCACGGCGAGCCCCGTGATGTTGCATTCCCCACCAATGCAGCCACTCCGCACCAGGGTCGATTCGTTGCTCAAAATCGGGTTCAGAGGGAAGGGAATCGGCTCGGGCAGGTCGAACTCGAGCGCCTCGATGTCGTGGGTCCGGGCCTCGGCCAACGCGACGGCCCACTCTCCGGGCACCGCCTGCGCCAGGAACCAAATCCGAAGCCGCATCCCGTCCGCCTCGAACGAAATCAGCGGCTCCGGCGAGCGAATCCCCGCCGCGGCAAACGGCCCGAGCTCACTGGCGCGAAGCACCAAACGCTGCATCGGCGCCGCGCCCTCACGCACCACTTCGAGCGACCGCGAAATCCGGACCGCGCGAATCTCGGTCGGCGCGCTCGCGTCTTGAATGCAGGTGAAGAGCAGCCAGTACCCGTTCTGCGCGTCAGAATCCACCGGAATTAACGCGGGATCCCGCAAGCTGATGCAACCCGGGACTTCGCCAGGCGAAAGCGTCGGCGTCCCCGAAAGCGTGATGCTGCTCGCGGGGCTGCCCACTGGCCGCACGATTTGAATCCCAAACAAATCGCGCTCGCTCGGGTCGGCCACCACCTCCCGCGCAAACGAAAAGACCAGGTCGCGAAGCTCTTGCTCCTCGTTCAGCTCCGCCAGCAAATGCGGCTCGCGCACGCTCCGATTGTCCGGGCACGGGCCTCCCAGCACACAGGACGGCGGGTCGTCCCCGACCTTGGGCGACGAGCTGCTCTCCCAACTGTCGAGCCTCCAATCACCCCCCTCGTCCGTGTCCACCCGGGCGTGCCCGATCGCGTACCCAATGTGCGTGCTCGGCTCGAGCTCGGGGGGGTCATTGCTCCCATCGACCATCAAATCCCACTGCACGTCCGAAATCGAGTTCCGTGAGCTGGCTAACGCCGGCGAACCCACATACGCGCTCACCCACGAAGGGGTGAATTCCAGGCTGGCTGCATTCAGGGTCGCACTTTGTTCATCGAACTGGCTCGGATTGGCACAGTCCTGCTTCGCCGTCTGAACCGGGCCGACGTACACGTCGCTCCCGCGCCCCTGCGCCGCCACCCGCACCCCGGGGATTTCCGAGCAATCGCCCTCCGTAAGAAGGTCGGCAATCGCCGCCACCGTGAAGTCTTCGAGCACCACCGCGCCGTCGACCATCACCTCGGCTTTGAGCACCGCCAGATTGTCCTCGTCGAGCTTCGAGCGAACTTCGATTTCGACCTCCACGTCACGGTCGACCCCCGCCGTCGTGCGCGCCACTTCGACATCGGCCTGGGTCACCAGAACGAGCCCACCGCCGTGCAAGGTCACCGCGAGCTCGTCCTGCAGTTTGTTCCCGGGCATCGAGTCACTCGCCACAGTCAAAACCACACCGGCGTACCGGTCGCACTCTTCGCTCGCGTTGCAGCCGCTGGCGTCCGCCGTTCGCAGCGTCGCGTTCACCCAGCCACCGAGCGCAAGCGACACGCAATCCTTGCTCAAGAGCGCCCGCGGCGAATCGTCCGGCAAAAAGCCCCCAACGAACGTCGTTCCACCAAACGAAGGCCGCACCGGCGCCCAGACCTCGCCCGTCGTCGGCGTAAACACCCAGTCGTCGCGCAAATCCGCCGCCGCCCAATCTTCGTTCAAGGTCGTGCGCCGCTCTTCGCAGCAGGCGGGCTCCTGCGCGCAATCCGAATCGTCGCAGTCGTACGCGTTGTCGTTGTCGTCGTCGAAGCCGTCGTCGCAAAAGAGCTCGATCCCGCCCTTCACGCCGCCGTCCGGAGGCAAGAGGTTCCGCTCCGGCGCGTTCAAAAGCGTGCAACCGCCGGCCAGCAGCACCACGGGCACCACAAACAGCCAGGCGCCCGCCATCCGCGCGCCCACCGTCCGCGCGCCTGTCGCCCGCGCGCTCATTGCCGCGCCCCCAAAGGCATTCGAACCGACGCGAAGCCCCCCTGCCGCGACACCGAAACCGAAACCTGCGGCGCCTCGCGCTTCTGCCTCTTCCGGTGCACCCCGTAAAGGACCGCCGCGGTGATTCCGAGCCCAATCGTCGTCCCCCAGAGCACGTCGGCCGCCACGTTGTAGCGCTCGGTTTGGTCGGCGAGGCTCTGCGCCCGCGCGTAGTCGTCCGGGTCGTTGGTCAGCAGGTACTGCGCCGCCGCCTGGTCGTAGTCGTCCCGCAGGCTCCGCGCGTGAATCGAAAGCCCGATCGCCGCCCCAGCCGTCGCCAAGGTGCTCGCCGCCGTTCCAATCGCCGCGTTGCGAAGCCTTGGCCGCTTGGCTTCGGGCTCAGGCTCCAACATCGGCTCGGGTTCCGGCTCGACGAACACCGCCAAGAGCGACAGCTCGATGAGCGTCGTCTCCCCGCGCACCATCGTCTCGGCCTGCTCGACCGGCTCGTACCCGTCCATTTCGACGAACGCCCGGTGCTCGCCCGCGGGCAAGGCAATCTCGATCGGCGTCTCCCCGCGCGGCGCCAAGTCCTTCCGGTCGAGCCAAACCAGCGCGCCCGCCGGCTCGCTCGTCACCTGAAGCACCGCCACCTCGCCGCGAAGCGCGTCCCGCCGTCGCGTCGCCTCCTCGCGGTCGTCCTCGGACAAACCCTCGACCCCGAGGTACTCCGTGAAGTAGTTGAACGCCTCGTCGTTCCGCTCGAGCTCGCCAAGCACGATCGCCGCGTTGAAGAGCGCGTTCCGGCTCCGTACGATCTGCAAACTGTCGACGTACGACTCGAGCGCCCGCCGCAAGAGCCCGGTCCGTTGCGCACCCCGCGCCCGGTTCGCCTTTTCGAAGAGCCGGTTGCCCTCTTCGAAGTACACGCGCGCCTCGGCGTTCTCCGATGTGCTCTGCCCAAACGCAACGGAAGCAACCGAAGGCCCCGCCACGAAAAAGAGGGCGGCAAGCACGAGCATTGTTCGAAGGAGCACGAGTTAGAAGTCTGTCTTAAT
>JBLYYU010000068.1:0-7465 GCA_048550275.1 Polyangiales bacterium | reverse complement strand
GTCCTCGGGAGAGACTCCAGCCAGGAGCTCGTCTTGCTCGCCGGCAACGGCGATTTGGGGGGGTGCGGGTTCCGTGTTCTGGACGGGCCGCGAGCCAACGCCACCCAAGCTGGCCAGAAGACGCTCGCGTTCACCAGCGAACCAATCGCCACTCTTCGTGTTCGCGAGGTACTCCCGCAGGGTCGGGTAGTAGGGGTCGAAGGGAAAGCGGTCGACGAGTGATGCGTCGATCAGCGCCATGTTGTCTTCACTGAATCCGGCTACATCGGCGTTGTACGCTGGGTAGAGGATCGTGTCCTGCCTACGTGAGTGGAGGCCGCCCATCGTGTGGGCCCACTCGTGCAAGAAGACCACGAGGCGCTTGTGCTTGAGACGCTCCTTGAAGATCTCGTCTCGCTTGTTCGCCGTCATCTGATCGAACGAGTCGTTGATGGCCTTGCGCTCGGCCGCTGCGAACAGATCGCGAAGAACGAAATGCCGCCCGGGGAGAGCGGCCATTCCGAGCTCGTCGAACGACTCCGTGAACCTCGGAACCGACGAAACCAGGCCGACGACCCAGTCCACGCCTTCACCCGGATCGAGAGCCACGAGCTCGTCGAGGCAGTCATGAAGGCTCTCGGTGTCGCAGTCGGCGTCCCATACCCGTGTATCGACCACCTCCAAGCGCAGGCCGAACGCCGGCCCCAAGACCTGGCCTGACGAGTCCACCATCTTCCTCACCCGAGCCTCCCAGCCCGCGCGCTGCGCTCGATACTCCTGGCTCGCATAGACTCGGATACGCCCCACGTGCTCGATCGGCCGCTCGAAATCGCCCCCGGAGACTTCGGCTCCCTTCAAGGCCTCGATGTTGCGCTTACGCGTCTGAACATTCTGGGCCACCGCACAACCTGCGACGACGAGGATCAGAAGAGCCAAGAAGAGGCGCGGGAAGCAAGAGTGCGGGACGGACATCGACTGCCTTCTAACATGGCCCGAGGGTGAAATAGCAATTCGGAAAGGGGCGACTCGAAGCTTCGAATCGGAGCGGCACCAGCCTACCGAAGGCCAGAATTTCGAGACCCAGCAGCGGCCGCGGGCTGCGAATCAAGAGCTCCGCAAGTTTGTGAGGCAGCCTACATTGGCGCGCCCGCCGGTTGCCCCTATGCCCTCGGCTTGGACAACGAGCGACGTCCTCGTGTAGGCTCGCCCGCGTCCGAGAGCCACTTCCATCGGTAGATAGGTAGATACTCATGAAATTCACTGCGTCCATGCTTACGGTTTTCGCTGCGTCGATCCTGCTCATTCAGAGCTGTGGGAGCGACACCACGACGGGCAGCGCGGAGCTCGCGACCGTGCTCGATGCGACCGCGGACCGAGAAGGCGTGCCCTCAGGCGAGTGCCGTGATGCTTGCGCAAAGAAGGCACTGGCTAGGTTCGACGCCTGTCTTTCGGACGGGGGCGACCGCGAAGAGTGCTTCGGCGCGGCGATTCACGCCTTCATCGAATGTGCGGGCGAGTGCCAGCCGGAGACCTGCGAAGGAAGCTGCGAGGCCAAAGCGCGCCAAATGAACATGGACTGCATCGACGCCGGTGGTACGGCGGACGATTGCGCCATGCAGGCCCGCGCGTTCCTCGACGCCTGCCTCGCGGAAAACTGCGAAGACCCGGAACCTACCTGCAAGGACCGGTGCGAGGCGGGCGCCACGGAGCTCAACGAGGCCTGCCTGGCCGACGGTGGTGACAAAGACGAATGCGCCATGCGCGCCCGCGCGGCGTTGGCGGATTGCCTCGACAAGGTCTGCGAGCGCCCTGAGCCGCCGGCCTGCGAAGACCGCTGCGGTGCCTTCGCCAAGCATGTCTACGACGCCTGCACGGACGAAATCGACTCCGAGGAGCGATGCGCGGAAATCGCCCGCTGCGTGCAGCGCCATTGTGTCGACCGCTGCGAGGGAAATCCATGCGACTGTGATGATCACTGTGACTGTGACGACGAAGATTCGGACTCCGACAGTGACTCAGACTCCGACAGCGACTCAGACTCCGACAGCGACTCGGACTCGGACTCCGACAGTGACTCAGACTGTGACTGCGACAGTGACGGCGGTCGCGACAAGGACAAGCACGACGGCAAGCACTGCCAGGACGGCTCGCCCAAAGGCCAGGGGCACTGTAAGTGAGCAGGCTCCCGCTCCTCATGCGCTAGCTCGTGTCTATGCCGCTGAGCTCGAGCAGGTGGGCGTTCGTCACAAACCTGCTCCTGCTGGGCTTTTTGGGCGCATTTGCTTGGCTCGAGGCCAACTACCCCAACGCGTATTACCGTAGCGTTCAGGAAGACGAGGCGCTCGAATGGGCTTCGTTCTGGAGCTTCTTGATCGCCGGGGTTGTCTTTGCCGTGGCCGCCCGGCGCCAGCGCAAAACCACCCACACCTTTCCGTGGTTCCTCCTCGGTCTCGCGCTGTTTTGTGTATTTGTGGCCGTGGAAGAGATTTCGTGGGGGCAGCGCGTGTTCGGGCATCGGCCTCCGGACTACTTCCTGGCGCAGAACTATCAGCAGGAGCTCAACTTGCACAACATTGCGAGCACCGGGCTCCGCTTGTTTGCGTTCCGGGGCGTCGTTCTCGGCTATGGTGTCTTGCTTCCGTTGTTTGGGCTGGTGCCGTTCGTCCGTCGGCTGTTCGACCGTTTCGCCATCGTACCGCCCCCTGCCGAGCTGGCCCCATCGATGTTGGCGATGTTCTGGATCCACAGTGCATACCCGTGGAAGTTCACCGGAGAGGTCGTTGAGGGCGCGCTGGGCGTTGGATTTCTGTTCGCCGCTCTCGCCAACCTGTCGCAGTTCAGCGGCGTTCTTGCTCGCCAAGGGCTGAAAACGCTTGGCGCATTGACCGCAATCATCGTCGCCCTGGCGTTCACCACGGCTTCGTGGTCCCAGAACAGACAGAGCGCTGATCCCACGAACCTCGAGCTCGCCAGAATTGAAGCCCGGGCTCTAAGTAGCGACCTCACGCGCCTCGCGGAAGACCAGGGCAAGCCCTCGATCACCAAGTGTGGATTTCACAAACGCTCGTATACGTTCGTGAGCGAATACGAAGACGCGCGCGGCCTCACGGCGGGCAGGTTCACCGGACTGGTGAAACGCCGGCTCCCCGAAGCACGGGCCGAGTTCTTTCTAGACCCGTGGAACTCGCCCTATTGGATTCGCGACCGCTGCGACAGGAAGAAAGGCCGGCGTGTCGTGTTCGTCTACTCGTTCGGTCCAAATCGGAGCCGAGAATCGAGCCGCTGGGAAATCCTGGGCGACGACATCGGGGAGTACGTGCTCGTCGAACCTTGACGAGAAACAGTCCAGCACTCAGGCATGGGAGCTCCAGGAGCGAGTGCCACGGTGGCCGCGTCTGAGGAGACACGGCAGCGTCTCGGGCCTGACACAGTCTCGAGGGCCAGTGCCCCGCTTTCGCCGCGCATTCGCCATGGCACCGTCGTTGCAAAGAGAGACCTCCGACAAGGAGGTCCCCCGTGCCGTTCCGTTGCTGCAAGCCGAGAACTCAACTCATGATCTGTCTGCTCGCCTGGTGCGCTGCGCCCGTTCGGGCGGCAGACACCGACGCGACGAAAGGGCTTTCACCCTATTTCTTCGTCGACGGCGACCCCGAGGTCGACCGGCTGCCGCTCGCCAAGACCGAGGTTCAGGTCTCGATCGCGGGCGTCATCGCCGACGTCACGGTGACTCAGACCTACAAGAACGAGGGGAGCCGAGCGATTCATGCCGAGTACGTCTTCCCCGGTTCGACGCGCGCGGCGGTGCATGGAATGCGCCTGCAGATCGGTGAACGGGTGATCGCCGCCAAGATCAAGGAGCGGCGAGAGGCCGAACAGGAGTTTCAGCAGGCCAAAGAAGCTGGCAAGAGCGCTTCGCTCCTCGAGCAAGATCGAGCGAACGTCTTTCGGATGAGGGTCGCAAACCTGTTGCCCGGCGATGTAGTTCGAGTGGAGCTTCGCTATACAGAGCTCCTTCGGCCAAGCGATGGGGTCTACGAGTTCGTCTACCCGACTGTCGTGGGGCCGCGGTACGCGAGCGATCGACATGCGGCAGCCCATGCGAGCGACGACTGGGTGCGAAGTCCGTATCTCAGCCAGAGCCGGGCGCCAACCTCCAAATTCGACATCGGCGTGACGCTCTCGACGGGCATCGATGTGCAGGCACTCTCGTGCAAGTCGCACGATGTGAAGACCGACTGGAAAGGAAAGCGCCTCGTCACCATGAAGTTGGACGCTTTGGAGATCGGAGGTGGCAACAGAGACTTCGTCTTGCGCTACAAGCTCGCAGGCGGAGCGGTGCAAAGCGGACTGATGCTTTTCGAGGGAGAGGACGAGAACTTCTTCCTGCTGATGGCCGAGCCGCCGGAGCGCGTGAAGCTCGATGAAATCCCGCCGCGTGAGTACGTCTTCATCATCGATGTGTCCGGGTCGATGTACGGCTTCCCGCTGGACACCGCCAAAGCGCTCATGCGCGATCTCATCGGGCACCTTCGACCGACCGACACGTTCAATATGATCCTGTTCTCCGGCGGTTCTAGGCGGTTCGAACCAAAGTCGGTTCCCGCAACGTTCGAGAACGTGCAGCGCGCGATCACCGTACTCGAAGAACAGCAGGGCGGTGGCGGCACCGAGCTCTTGAGCGGCCTCCGCGCGGCGATGGAGATGCCGCACGAAACAGGCACCTCTCGAAGCTTCGTGGTGATTACGGACGGCTACATCGCAGGAGAGGCCGAATCGTTTCAGTACGTTCGTGAACATCTACACGAAGCAAACGTGTTTTCGTTTGGCATCGGCTCCTCGGTGAATCGGTACCTGGTGGAAGGCTTGGCGAAGGCTGGTTTCGGCGAGCCGTTCGTCGTGACCGACGCTAGAGACGCGGCATCGAAGGCGGAACGCTTTCGAGCGTACGTGAGCGCTCCCGTGCTGACGGACATCCGCGTCGACTTCCACGAATTCGGCGCCTATGACGTCGTGCCCCGCTCGGTGCCGGACCTCATGGCTGAACGGCCCGTGTTGGTGTTCGGCAAGTTCGCAGGCGAGCCGACGGGTGCGATCACGGTCCGCGGTATGACGGGGAAAGGCGCCCTCTCAAAGGGCTTCACGGTTTCGCCGGCGATGGTGTCAAGCGAAAACGGCGCCCTGTCGTACCTCTGGGCTCGCCAGCGAATCGCGGACCTCTCCGATTTCGGCGAGATGCAGAGCGTCGAGGAGACGAAGCGCGAAGTCACCGCGCTCGGGCTTCGGTACAACCTGCTAACGAAATACACATCGTTCATTGCCGTCGATGAGACTCCTCGCAACGACCGCGGCCCTGGCGAAGACGTGAAACAGCCACTACCGCTCCCGCAAGGTGTGAGCGATTTCGCGGTAGGCGGCATGACGAAAGGTTCTGAGCCCCACCTCGCATGGATGATCGCGCTGCTGACCGCGGCAGCAATCGCTACCTGGGTCTCTAGGCGCGGGCGGCTGGCGTGCTGACCTTCGATAGAAAGCGCTTGTATGACGCGGGAGCGATCGCCGTCATGCTGGGGATCGCGTACGCGCTCAAACGGCACTACAGCAGCGCGGACGCCGAGGCGCTCGCTTGGATCCTCGCGCCTACTGCATGGCTGGTCGAAGCGCTGGTCGGCACGCCGTTCGTGTCGGAGCGGGGCGTCGGCTACGTGAACAACGGGCTTCGTTTCGCAATCGCTCCGTCGTGTGCAGGAGTGAACTTCATGATCGTCGCCATCTGCGCGGCGACTTTGGGATTCGTCGGGCAGAGGCGAACTCTGTTCGGCAAGATTGGTTTCGTACTCGGCTCCGTCCCGGCGGCGTACGTTCTGGCTCTAACCACGAACACCCTGCGAATCACCATCGCTCTCTTCTTGCAGGAGCATCCGCTGCGGCTCGACGCTCTGTCGTCGGCGCAAGTTCACCACGCGGGCGGCGTAGTGATCTATTTCGCTTGCCTCTGCTTGTTCTACGTCATCGCAGAGCGGGTTACGGCACGGGTGCTGTCGACATGAGGCGCTTCGCAGTCCCCTTCCTGAGTTACTTCGCCGTGACCGTCGTCGTGCCCCTGTTGAACGGCGCGCGCATCACGACTGAGTTTGCTGAGCACGCTGTGCTAGCGGTTGGGCTGCCAATCGCGGTCGCAGCCCTCCTGTCGCGACTGCTGTCGAGGGGTTCCGCGACTAAGCAAATCGGTCCCTCGCGATGAATCGAACGCAGCGACAGGGGGCGCCCGCCAACGCGCCGTCAGCCTCAGTCGCACAATCTCGCCCGCACCCGCTTGCAGCCGTGGACCACGTCGCATATGCAGCGGGCATGGCACAGCGCTTCGTAGTGGTTTCAGATAACGGTGAGTCCTGGGTGCTCGGCGGTGATCCCGACGATGGAAAGTTCAACTCGGGCAAAGATGACCAGCATGCCTTGCCGCAGCTTCTCAAAGACGGATGGACATCCAAATCGGTGACGCCCGGCTCGGGGACCAAGGACGACTCGTCCTATTGGCTCGTCCTGCTGGAGAAGTAGTCCGAAGGCGATCGGGGTGCGGCGCGGATGCCTCTTCGAGGTCGCGCTGTACGCCGTGGGCGTCGCTAGTTGGCGTCGATCAGACTGCCGACACCAGTGATGCGCACGTCTAGCTGGGGATCGCCTTTGTAGGCCACCGCGCCTGCGCCGGAGAGGTCGACGCTGAGTTGTTCGCTAGCGCTGACGTTGACGGTGCCCTGCCCCGTCAGAAGGACAGTCGTCTCTTCGGTCATCAGGTCGAATGCTTCAACGGTGCCCGAGCCCTCCAGAATGACCTGCTGACTGGTCGCTTCGCCGGACAGAGTTACGGTTCCCGCGCCGCTTAGGAACGTATCGATCGTGCTGGCCTGCGTCTCCGCGATGATGGTACCCGCGCCTGATAGCTCTACGCTGTCCAACTCTGGAAGCGCGATTTCGATGCTGAACTCGTTGATCCCCTCCACGCAGCGCGTGTAGCCAATCTCCCAGATGCCGTTGATGACGTCCCGGTTGACTGAGTCAATTACGTTCTGTTGGCTTCGAACTACCACTTGTTGGGTGTTGCCCGGGACGACCGTCACGTCGCCTCCGACCTGAAAATCGAAACCCGTGAATCCGGATAGGTCGAGGGTCTGGGAAACGATCGGGCCGGCGCCGCCTGCGCAGGAGTCAGAACCACATCCTGCGGCCAAAACCGTCAAACCAAGAACCAGGACCGCCAACGCTCGAAGAAGTCTCATGGCCTGGACCTTAGCGACGGCGCGCAACGAGTCAAAATCCTGCAAATTTGGAGCGCGGGTTCGTGGAGACCTAGGATGCTGAGCAGATCATGTTTGTACACAAGAGTTTCGGCCTCAGGAGCATGTGGAAGTTCACGGGACACCACGTGGTGTGGCTCACGGCCTGGGCCGGCGCGGTCGCAGTCCTCTATGAGAGGACCCATTGGGAGTGG
>JBLYYU010000067.1:0-2603 GCA_048550275.1 Polyangiales bacterium | reverse complement strand
GTGGCGACGATGCGGAAGCCCATCTCCACCATGGTCCGCATGGGGCTAAGGAGCCGGTCCTTGTCGGTGTCCTTGACCGAGACGAACACCGTGCCGGAGAGCGGCAGCTTGGCGCCGCCACCGAGCTGGCTCTTGGCGAAGGCGACCGCGTAATCCCGGTCGATGCCCATGACCTCGCCGGTGGAGCGCATTTCTGGCCCCAGAATCGGATCGACGCCGGGGAAGCGCGCGAACGGAAACACGGCTTCCTTCACCGCGATATGCTCGAACGTCGGGCTCTCCAGCCCGAATGAGGCGATCGGCTTGCCCGCCATGACCTCCGAGGCGAGGCCAGCAATAGGAAGCCCGACCACCTTGGCCACAAACGGTACGGTGCGCGAGGCGCGCGGGTTCACTTCGAGAATGTAGATGTCGTCATGCTGGATGGCGAACTGCACGTTCATCAGGCCGACCACGTTTAGCGCGCGGGCCAGCTCCACCGCCTGACGTTCCAGGTCGGCGACGATCTCCGGCTTCAAGGAGTGCGGCGGCAGCGAGCAGGCGCTGTCGCCGGAATGCACGCCGGCTTCTTCGATATGTTCCATGATCCCGCACACGAACACGTCTTTGCCGTCGGCGAGTGCGTCGACGTCCACTTCGATGGCGTCGCGCAAATAAGAGTCGAGCAGCACCGGGCTATTACCCGAGACCACCACGGCCTCGGCGATGTAGCGCTGAAGCTGCGCTTCGTCGTGCACGATCTCCATGGCGCGCCCGCCAAGCACGTATGACGGGCGGATCACCACGGGGAAACCGATCTCCTTGGCGATGGCGACGGCTTCTTCCGCCGAGCGTGCGATGCCGTTGTTCGGTTGCCTGAGGCCTAGGTTCTCGATTAGCGCCTTGAAGCGGTCGCGGTCTTCGGCCAGGTCGATCGCGTCGGGCGACGTGCCGAGGATCGGCACTTGCGCCTTCTCAAGCGCCGCGGCGAGCTTCAGCGGCGTCTGGCCGCCGAACTGCACAATGACGCCTTTGAGTGTGCCGTTCTCTTGTTCCTTCCGCACGATCTCCAGCACGTCTTCTTCCGTGAGCGGCTCGAAATAGAGCCGGTCGGACGTGTCGTAGTCCGTGGAGACGGTCTCCGGATTGCAGTTGACCATGATGGTCTCGAACCCCGCATCGGACAGCGCGAATGCGGCGTGGCAGCAGCAATAGTCGAACTCGATGCCTTGGCCGATGCGGTTCGGTCCGCCGCCCAGGATAATGATCTTGTCTTTCGCGGACGGCCGCGCTTCGCATGACTCCCCGCCCGGGAAGCCCGCCTCGTAGGTTGAGTACATATAAGCGGTGGGCGAGGCGAATTCCGCGGCGCACGTGTCGATGCGTTTGTAAACGGGATGCACGTCGAGCGCGCGGCGGCGTTCGGCGACCTCCGCCGTCTCTAGCCCTGCCAGCGTTGCCAGCCGTTCGTCGGAGAAGCCTTGCGCTTTGAGTGCACCGAACTGTGCGGCGCTGTTCGGCAATCCATGTTCGCGTACACGGGCTTCCGCATCGACGATGTCTTGAAGCTGGCGGAGGAACCAGGGATCGACGCGGCAGCTGTCGTAGATCTGCTCCTGGTCGACGCCAAGGCGCAAGGCTTGCGCGACTTTTAGCAGCCGGTCGGGCGTTGGCGAGCCCAGCGCCTCGCGGATGACGTTCTTGTCGTCGCCCTGGCCGAGACCCTCGAAGTGAAACTCATCGAGCCCCGTCAGTCCAGTCTCCATGGAGCGCAGCGCCTTTTGTAGCGACTCCTGGAAGCTGCGGCCGATGGCCATGGCCTCGCCCACCGACTTCATCGAGGTGGTGAGTGTCGGCGTGCTCCCGGAGAACTTCTCGAAAGCGAAGCGCGGGATCTTGGTCACCACATAGTCGATGGTTGGCTCGAAGGAGGCAGGCGTGGCGCCGCCGGTAATGTCGTTGGCGAGTTCGTCCAGCGTGTATCCGACCGCGAGCTTCGCCGCGATCTTGGCGATAGGAAAGCCGGTTGCCTTCGACGCCAAGGCAGAAGAGCGCGACACGCGCGGGTTCATCTCGATGACGACGAGGCGTCCGTCTTCCGGATTGACGGCAAACTGTACGTTCGAGCCGCCGGTCTCGACGCCGATCTCGCGCAGCACCGCGATCGAGGCGTTGCGCATGATCTGGTATTCTTTGTCGGTGAGCGTCAGCGCCGGCGCCACCGTGACCGAGTCGCCCGTGTGCACGCCCATCGGGTCGATGTTCTCGATAGAGCAGATGATGATGCAGTTGTCGTCCTTATCGCGGACGACCTCCATCTCGTACTCCTTCCAGCCGAGCACCGATTCTTCAATCAGCACTTCGCTGGTCGGCGAGGCATCCAGGCCGCGTTCGACGATCTCGATGAACTCCTCGCGGTTATAGGCAATGCCGCCGCCGGTGCCGCCCAGCGTAAAGGAGGGGCGGATGATGGCCGGCAGACCGATCTCCTGAAGCCCTTCGAGGCCCTCGATCAGGCCTTTCTCCACATAGCGCCTGCGCCGCTCGCTTTCGTGCCGTCCCCAATCGGCCTCGAAGTCCAGCTTGGCTTTGGCGCGGGCCTCGCCGTCTGGAAACTCGGTCTC
>JBLYYU010000066.1:0-9851 GCA_048550275.1 Polyangiales bacterium | reverse complement strand
GCTTCGATCTGGTCGACACCACCACGCGTGCAGTCGTCGCGACGACGCACAAGCGAGGATTCTGCCTGCGCGACAGCTTCTGCGATACCGGTTCGGCTACCTACGGTTGCGGGTTCCAGGGGATCAGTGCGGGTTGCGGCGATACGTACAGGAGGACGCTGGGCTGCCAGTTCGTCGAGATCACTGGCGTTCCTTCAGGCGACTACGAGCTGCAGGTGACCGTCGACCCCTTCGATCTCTTCCCCGAGCTCGATGAAACAAACAACTTGAGCTCAGTGCCCGTGACGATTTCGAGGGGAGGCCCGCCTGGGACCGCTATTCCGCTTCCTCCTCTCGGTGGTGTGGTTGCCGGAGTGACCAGCGGTGCAAGCGCCTACTCGGGCTCCTGCGCCTCCGGCGCGACCACCAACTCGCCCGATGCTTTGTTCTCCCTGACCGCAACCACTTCGGGTACCTACACGGTGCAGACCTGCAGTCAGAACACCCTTTACGACACCGTTATGTACGTGCGCGAAGGAGCGCTCGATGGAGCCGAGATCGGTTGCGACGACGATACCATCGGGTGTGGGGTGAACGACGGATCAGGAAACGCGGCCCGACACGGTTCGTCGGTCCCCATCAACGCCACCGCGGGCGAAACCTATTACATCTTCGTCGATGGATACAATGCAGGCGGTCCCTTCGAGCTCACCGTGACTCGGCCCGACGGCGGATTGTGCGGGGATGATACGGCAGACGGGCCGGAAGAGTGCGACGGCACCGACGACGCCGCTTGTCCCGGCCTCTGCCTTGCTGATTGCAACTGCGCGCCCCCGCCCTCGGTGTGCGGCGATGACATCATGGAAGGCAGCGAGGCGTGCGACGGCACCGACGATACCGCTTGTCCCGGCCTCTGCCTTGCTGATTGCAACTGCTCGGTGTGCGGCGACGACGTCTCGGAGGGCACTGAGGCATGCGACGGCGCCGATGACGCGGCTTGCCCAGGGCTCTGCCAGAGCGACTGTACGTGTCCCCCGCCGGGTCCGGTTTGCGGCGATGACACCCAGGAGGGTCTGGAAGAGTGCGATGGTAGCGACGATCTCGCCTGCCCGGGCCTTTGCCTACCCGACTGCAACTGCATTCCCCCGACGGCCATCAACACGATGCTGGTTCCCTTCAAGGACAACACGCTCTACGAGTCCATTTCCGGTGACCTCAGCAATGGCGAAGGCGATTATCTGTTCGTGGGGCTCACGGGAGACTCCAGCAGACGACGCGCTCTGATGGCCTTCGATGTTGCCCGGGACATTCCGGCCGGTTCGATCATCCACGCCGCAACGTTGACCCTCCATATGTCGCGCACGGTGGGCCAAACGCGGGACGTCAGCCTACATCGGCTCAACAGCGACTGGAACGAGGGCAGCTCGCACGCAGGTGGTGAGGAAGGCGGCGGCGCTCTTGCTACAGACGGCGACGCGACCTGGCTCTATACACACTATGACTCGATTAGCCCTGGGACCTCGCCAGCGTGGAGTACACCCGGAGGTGACTTCGCGACGACCGCGAGCGCGACCACGCCGGTTGCAGGAGAGGGCTTCTACTCCTGGTCTTCGGTTGTGCTCGCCGCGGATGCGCAGGCGTGGCTCGACAATCCCGCCAGCAATTTCGGATGGATCGCCATCGGAGATGAGCAAACCCTGGCGACGGCCAAGCGCTTCGACAGCGGGGAAAACGGCAACACTGCCAGCTGGCCCACGCTCGAGGTCCACTTCTCCCCGCCTTCGCCAAACTGGGGTGCTTGTTGCGCAACAGATGGCAGCTGCGGCTTCTCGCTCGACGGTGCGGATTGCTCGACGCAGGGCGGAGTCTACCAGGGGGACGCTACGATCTGCTCTCCGAATCCGTGTCCGCAGCCGACCGGCGCCTGCTGCATGCTCGACCGTTCTTGCGGCGAGGTCACCCAGACCCAGTGCGCGCAGGCGGGCGGTTCTTTCACCGGCCATCTAACGACCTGCGCGGCCACCGAATGCCCGGTTCTCGACTTGCAGCCGTACGTCGACCCGCTCCCGATCCCAGCTGTCGCACAACCTCTCTCCGGCGCTGTGGGTGGCGAGGCTCACTACGAGATCGCGATGACGGAGTTCACACAGCAGCTTCACAGCGATCTGCCGCCCACGACCGTGTGGGGCTACGATGGCACATTCCCGGGCCCCACGATCGAGGCGACGGCGGACGAGCGGGTCACGGTCGACTGGGTCAACGACCTGCGCGACGGACAGGGCGCCCCGCGAACCGACCACTACCTGCCCGTAGACTTGTGCCCGCACGGACCGAACATGTTCGGCTCCACTCCACGCACGGTCGTCCACCTGCACGGCGCACACACGACCGAGGAATCCGATGGCTACCCGGAAGACACCACCTTGCCGGGCGAGTCCAACTTCTACGAGTATCCCAACCACCAGCTTCCTGCGACACTCTGGTATCACGACCATGCTCTCGGCATCACGCGCCTCAACGTCTACATGGGGTTGGCCGGCTTCTACTTGATCCGGGATGCCTTCGAGCAGTCGCTCGGCTTGCCCGACGGCGAGTACGAGGTCCCCTTGGTCATTCAGGACCGCTCCTTCAACGTGGACGGCTCCTTCCGCTACCCCGAGCAGTGGCAGGAAACGTTCTTCGGTGACCACAATCTGGTCAACGGGAAGGTCTCGCCCTATCTGAACGTCAAGCAGGGCAAGTACCGCTTCCGCGTTTTGAACGGTGCGAACTCGCGAACCTACACGATCGCGCTATCCGGCGGGGTGCCGTTACAGGTGATCGGAACCGACGGCGGCCTCCTGCCTGCCCCGGTCACGATGAACGAGATCACGCTCGCGCCGGCCGAGCGGGCGGACATCATCATCGACTTCTCCGCCCTGCCGCCGGGGACCGAGGTCATCATGACCAACAGCGCTTCGGCTCCCCTCGTGGCGCCACCCGGTACGAACGTGACGCCCGACGTGATGAAGTTCATCGTCCAAGGCGAAGCGGGTTTCTTGGGCTCGATCCCCGCGACACTGAGGCCGATCACGCCTCACCAAGAGGTCGACGCGGTGGAGCACCGCGACTTCGAGCTCACCAGAGCGCCGGACCCCTGCACGGGCTTCACCTGGCTGATCAACGGTTTGCACTGGGACGACATCACGGAGTTCCCGGAGCTCGGGTCGACTGAGGTCTGGAACTTCATCAATCGCTCTCAAATGGTGCACCCGATGCACATGCACCTGGTCATGTTCCAGGTGCTCGACCGCCAGCAGTTCCAAGTCGTGAACGATCAAGTGGTTCCGATTGGGAGCCCGGTACCCCCGGCTCCCCACGAGGCGGGCTGGAAGGACACGGTTCCGGTCTATCCGAACGAGATCGTACGCGTGATTGCCAAGTTCGAAGACTACACGGGCAAGTTCGCCTACCACTGCCACGTCATCGAGCACGAGGACCAAGAAATGATGAGGCAGTACCAGGTCGTCGATTCTTGCGGGAACGGCGTTCTCGGTCCCATCGAGCAGTGCGAGGTAGGCGACGACACGGCTTGCCCGGGCCTTTGCCAAGGCGACTGCACCTGCGCATCCCCGCCGGTCTGTGGGAACGGTGTGCGGGAGACAGGGGAAGAATGCGACGCAGCGGATGCCTCCACGTGTTCGTCCGGACAATGCTATGGACCAGGGTCGAGCGAGGGACCGGAATGCACCTGCGTGCCCCCGTCCACCGACATCCCACCGGGCGGAGGCGTCGTCGTCGGCATCACGAGCGGCGCTAGCAACTTGAGCGGGTCCTGCGGATCGGGAAGCGCAAATGCGCCGGAGCAGGCTCTCACTTGGGTGCCCGACTTCACTGGAGAGGTCACGCTCCAAACCTGCAGCGCGAACACGGAGTTCGACACCGTTCTCTATGTTCGTGAAGGCAACCTGGCGGCAACCGACATCGCTTGCGCTGACGATACTGCTGGGTGCGGAACCAGCAGCGGGTCGCCCAGACAGGATCGTCACGGATCGAGGGTGACCATCAACGTGGTCGCGGGGCTGACCTATTACGTCGTCGTGGATGGATACCGTCCCTCTTCAGGCGCCGACGAAGGAGCCTTCGAGCTCACGGTGACGCCGACTGGAGCGAGTCTACTGCCCGACCTGACGGCGACGGTTTCCGATCTCCAGATCGAGTTCAACACGACTGTTCCCGCTGCCGACCTCGCTGAAGGATGCGCCTCCGCGGCAAACGGCGTCGATCTTCTGAGATTCACCGGAACGACGAACAACGTCGGTCCTGGAGACCTGATCGCCGGAGATCCGGGTTGCCCTGACTGTACTCAGAACCCGTCCGCTGCCTGCACAGATCCGTCCTTCGTCTGTGCAAGCGCGGCCGGTCAGGGCGAGTTTCGGAACTTCGCCTCGTACGAGCTTCTCGATGCGAGCGGGCAAAACGTCGTGGCGCAAGGCTACAAACGTGGATTCTGCCTCCGCGACGACGTCTGTTCCTCGGGTTCACCGTCCTATGACTGCAGCTTCCAGGGCATCAGCGCAGGCTGCTCCGACGTCTACGATTCTTCTCTCGGTTGCCAGTACATCGAGGTTACCGGTTTGCCCGCTGGCGACTACATGGTGCGGATGACGAGCGACCCGCTCAATTTGTTCCAGGAAAGCAACGAAGCGAACAACGTCGATTTGGTTCCAGTGACGATCCCTCCTGCTTCGAACATCCGGCCGATCGCTGAGCCCGACTCGGGTACGACGGACGAAGACACGCCCATCACGGTCGACGTGCTGTTCAACGATAGCGATCCGGACGGGCTCCTCGAGCCGTCGTCCGTTGCTGTCATCGTGCCCGCGTCGAATGGCCTCACCTCGGTCAACCCGACGAATGGAATGATCACCTACACGCCGAACCCCAACTACTTCGGGGAGGATACGTTCTCCTACCAGGTGCTCGACGACCTCGGAGGGGCGGATGCCGCGCTCGTGACAATCACGGTCAATCCGATCAATGATCCACCAACCGCTGCCGATGACAGCGCGTATACACTTATCGAGGCCCAGGTCACCGTGGACGTGCTGAGCAACGACAGCGATCCCGAGGGGGCCCTCGATTCGACTTCGGTCGAGCTCATCAGCCCCCCTGTGAACGGCGGGGTGTTCATCGATCCCCTGACGGGAAGCATTGCCTATACCCCGAATCCCCTCTTTGAAGGCACCGATCAGCTCACGTACCAAGTGAAAGACGTCGAAGGTCTATCCGACACGGCGCTCCTCACGGTCCAGGTCACTAGCCTTCCTTCGGGCGTCTTGCCGATTCCTCCAGGGGGTGGGGTGATTGCGGGCTTCACGAGCGGAAGCAGCAGTTATAGCGGAAGCTGCGCAGGGGCAAGTGCGAACGCACCCGAGCAAGTCTTCGCCTGGGTGCCCGGCGTGTCGGGCACGGCGATCATCGAAACCTGCAGTCTCAACACCGAGTTCGACACGGTGCTCTACGCGCGCGATGGCGACATTGCCGGACCAGAGTTGGGTTGCTCGGATGATGTGTCGGGGTGCGCGGTGAGTGACGGTTCCATTCGCTCCGGACGCCACGGCTCGCGTGTGACCTTCGACGTGGTTGCGGGTCAAACTTACTACCTGTTTGCGGATGCCTATTCGCCATCCTCCGGAGCATCTGAAGGGAATTTCGAGCTGACCGTCATTCCCCCCGGCCCGTGAGCCACGCGACCGAGAGCTTTAGGTGGGTGCTACGGCCCCTTGTGCTCGATGAGCCCCGAGCGATTGCCGGTGTGAGCTACCCGACTGGAAGCGGAGCCAACCGATTGCCTCGGGAAGCTTGGCGAGCACCAAGAAGAACGCGAGCTTCCGTCGGTCCAAGCCGCACGTGAGTCGATGTATCAGATCGCCCATACGGTACTCGCGGGGGCCCAGATCAGATCTTTTGGACTCTAGAGTCTCTTGCGCTTCGCGCGCGAATAGGCCGAAGGCGTTGAGCGTGTGACCCACGCGATCGATCACGCGATCAGCGCGTGAGCGCGCATCCATTTCTGTTGGCGGACAAGACTCCACCTTCCCGGAAACGAGCTGGGTTCTTCGTTGCAAGCGCGTGCCAACCTCTGAAACAACGTGAGACTCGACGGGACTACGAGCGCAAAGATATCTCTTGTGGTGCTTGGCCGTAACTCGTCGCGATCTGGCCAAAGTCGATGCGGCGCCGGGCGAGCTCTCTGGCGACCTCGCGCTCGAGGAGCGACGAGGCGCCCCCTCTCAATCGAGACGAATCGACACGTTTCTCATTTTGTTCGCCTCGACCATGACGAACACAGTCTTGGGCTTGCCGTCACCGAACGGCTTCAGTACGAGCTTGTGGCGTCCGGCCGGTAGCGTGAGACGACGCGGCGTGGTTCCGAGCACCTGGTCGCCCCTATACACGTCGGCCCAGCCCCCTCGGGTCACGATATTGATCGTTCCGGGTCCGGTCTTGACTGCCGACTTGGAGCGCAAGCGTTTTGCTGGCATCGGTGTTGATTCGGGCGCCGCCGACTCCGCCTTCTCATCGACAGCGACGGTGGCAGCCAATGTCTGTTCTTCGTCGTCGAGCGCGGCCGCGGCCGATTGAGCCGCGAGGCCCACAAGCGGCTGCACCGACCGCCGTTCGCCCTGCCGTTCGTCTCCAATGCGGGCCATTCCTACCGCCAGAACCGCTAGGACCCCCAAAGTTGCAACGAGGAACGCGAAAGCCCGTGAGCGTCGTGGCTTGCCGCGGCGCGCGCGGACGAGCGAGGTTTCCGAGAACTGCATGTCCGCCGCAGAGAAGGCGTCGATTCCGCTGGTTCGCCCCACGGCCGGCACGGGCTCATCCGCCATCCGTGCGATTTCCATGAGCTGGCCCTTTCGAGCTTCTCCCTCCGGAAACAGCTCAGACATCCAGTCCGCGAGGTCTGCCGCACCGAGGGTCTGCCGTTGCGCCCCGATCACTTGCCAAAGCGCGCGCCCCATGTCGCGGGCGGTTTGCCAACGGTCTTTGGGGTCCCGCGCGAGCGCCTTGAGCACGATATCGTCGAGCGCGGGAGGAATCGGCACCATTCGATGTGCGGATGGTGGGACAAGCTCGTCGTAGAGAATCGCATGTACCGTATTTGCGGTCGCGTCGCGACGGAACAGACGCTTGAGCGCCAGCATTTCCCAGAGCGCCACGCCCAGCGCCCATACGTCGACTCTCCGGTCGATTGGTCCGGCCCGGAGCTGCTCCGGCGCCATGTATGCGAAGGTGCCCTTGATCTGTCCGGTCGCGGTGTGGTGCATTCGTTGGCGCGCGCTCGCGACACCGAAATCGACGACCTGCACCGAGCCATCGTAGGTAACGAACAGGTTCCGAGGAGATGCATCTCGGTGGACGACGTGTAGCGGGTCCCCGTTTGCGTCCTTGAGCTCGTGCGCGGCGTGCAGCCCCTCGCACGCATGCGCGATGATAGAGGCCATGCGGAGCGGCATTAGAGGATGCCCTCGCTGCGCCCTGTTGGACGCGACACGTCCGTACAGGCGCGACAAGGGCTCGCCGACGAGATACTCCATCGCGATGTAGTGCTCGCCATCCGCGTCACCGAAGTCGAATACGGTGCAGACGTTCGGATGCGAGATTCGCGAGGCGATCTTCGCTTCGTCGAGGAACATCTCGATGTACTGCTTCTCTTTCGCGAGGTGGCGATGAATGCGTTTGAGCGCGACCAACTTCTCGAACCCCGAGGAGCCGTAGGTTCGGGCGAGATAGACGGTCGCCATACCCCCCGATGCAAGCTCGAAGCAGAGCTGGTAGCGCCCGATCCGTTTCGGGGAAGTGCGCTCGGGTGGGACCGAGTCGTCATCCCGAAAGATCTCCACGACGGCTGCGTCGACCGCTTCCGCCTCTTCGGCGCTGGCTCCCATGTCTTCGGCTCTCCCCTAGTCAGCGTAACCGGGCTTCTAATACCAATACCAGCGGAATCTTTGATTATCAACGTATTTCGCGCTATGGTGCGGAGCAGGGTGTGAAGTGGGGATTCGGCTTGGAATCATTGCCTTTTTGGCGCTGTATTGCGCGCTGCCGGGAACGGCGCGGGCGCACCCCTTGCTCGATCGCGCGGTCGCTGCGTACGAGCGGGCTGAATTCGAGCGGGCCTTGCGCACCTTCCACACGGCAGAGAGAAACGCCGATCTCTCCGTGGACGAGCTGCTGCAGCTCTTCGAGATGCGGGCACTCGTGCATGATGCCCTAGGCGACACGGCGTCCATGAGGGCCGATCTGCGCCGCCTCGTTGCGGTGCGCGGCAGCTATCAACTCAGCAAGCTCGCACCGCCTGCGGTGCGCGCGACCTTCGAGGAGTTGGGCGAGGCAAGCTCCGGGCCGCAGGCCGTCGAGCTCAAAATCGAAGAGAAGACCATCGAAAAGGAGTCATGGGTGGTCGCCCGCCTCTTGCGAGCTCCCGATGGCCTCGTGGACCACACTACGCTCCAATGCAGCGTCGAGAACGATGTCAAGACCGTCTCCCGGACCTCCGAGGGAACCAGCGTGAGTGTGAAGCTGCCGGAGTCCGGCGTGCACCACGGATGCGCAGCGACGGCGCGAAGCAGGCAGGGCGGGGTCCTGTTCAGCGCGAGCACCGAAGGGCAACGCGTTCTGCTGCCTTCGAGCTCGCCGTCTGGCTTCCAGATGCCTCGATATCAGTCGCAGCGTGACGGCGGCGAAGTCCGGAAGAAGAAATGGCCTTGGATTGTGGCGGTCTCGGCCGCCGTGGTGGCAGCCGGTGTGACCGCCGGTGTGCTCGTTTCGCAGCGCTCGAAAAGCGATAGCCAACCGCAACTGGGTGCGGTCGCGGTAGACTGGTGAGAGGCGTCGGCATCAACCGCAGACGCCGAGTCGTCGCCCCGCTCGTCGCGTTGCTCGGGATGGTTGCAGCAGGTTGTGGTTCCAGCAGCTCGGACTCGCTCGGGGTCGAGGTTTCATTTGCTTCGACGGCCCGCTCGGGGCAGCCGGTACGCGTGGAGGTGTACCTGGTGGACTCCTGCGCTTCGGTCTCCGTGGGCGAACGCCCCGACACCGCGATCATGAGCACATACGCACTGCGCGCCGGCGGCACGGGTCCTGTGCTCGGCGCTGTCGAGCCGGGCGAATACGGGCTCTACGCGATTGCTCAAGATGCCAGTTGCGTCGTCATGGCGGCCGCTTGCGTGCCGGTCGCGATCGAAGCGGCAACCAAAGGGCCTCTGTCGATCACACTGGAAGGGTATGCGGGCGTAGGTTGTTCGGTCGGCGAGCAATGCGTCGTCGAGAGCGGTGAGTGCGTGCAGAGGACGATGGATTGCTCCGCAGAGCCCGATGAAACGCCCTGCTCGACCGGTAGCGGAGACGGGCTTTGTCGTACGGGTCAATGTTGCGTGGGCTGCTGGGACGGCGGCACCTGCCACACCGGAGACGACGAGGCGCGCTGCGGCGCAGGTGGTGAGATTTGCAATCTTTGCGAGTGCTTCAGCGACGTCTGCAGCTCGGGTGCATGCACACCGACGCCCGCGTTTACCGAAGTTGACATGGGGCTCGGCCACGCATGCGCCATCGCGGACGATGGTCGCCTTTGGTGTTGGGGCTCCGATGCCCAGGGTGAGCTCGGGCTTGGCGCAGATCCGGTCGGGACCTGCGACGCGAACGGCTGCTCTCAGCCAACCGAAATGAACGCCCCCCTCGAAGGGTCGGTGCCGACTTGGCTACAGGCAAGCGCGGGCGACGCAGTGACCTGCGCCATTCGGGCAACGGATTCATCGCTCTGGTGCTGGGGCAGCAACGGCAACGGCCGCATGGGCGCTCCGAGCGACGTCACCGGCGCCGACGAG
>JBLYYU010000065.1:0-10113 GCA_048550275.1 Polyangiales bacterium | reverse complement strand
GGCGGCGAAGGCGGCTCCGGCGGCGTCATCGTCCTCTAGGACCGACGACGTCAGCCAAAGATGCGAAGGGCCACGACGACTTGCGCGCCGAAGCCCGCGAGGAACGCGAGCGTGCGAACGCCCGGTAAGCCGAACGTGGCGGCCGGGAAGTGAACGAGTCGCGACCAGAAGTACACTTGGGTCGCGACCAGGACGCCCGGTTCATCGAGCTTTCCCATGGCAGAAGCCACGAGCACGAGCGTCGCAAAGACGGCGAGGTTCTCGATGGCGTTGTAGTGTGCTCGCTTGCCCCTGCGCGCCCAGAGGGCCTGTTTGGCCTCGTCCTCGGGGTCGACCGGTTTGATCGCTCCAAGCACACCCAGGGCGACCATGCGCTCGAGAACGTACGGAACCCAGAACAGGGCGGTCATCAGTGCGGCGGCTGCAAGCCATTCGAGTGCGGTCATCGGATCCTCCATTTCGAAACACGTGTGAGCTTCAAGTTGCGTAGTTCCCGAGCAGTGTCTTCGTTACGCAGATTCGCAGTGAGAGCTGAGAAATACAACTAGGAAGGCGCTCAGAACGGATACGACTGCAGCGTGTCGAGCGCCATCGTCATGAGCATCTGCACAGCCTCTGGGGAGTCGATCGGTATCCCCGCAGCGCCGCCACCGTAGATCGCGGAGCTTTGCGGTTCGGCGTCGCGATGCACTCTGGCGTAGTCGACCGCTTCCTCAATGTCCGTGGCGAAGGCCTCTGCGATTCCGGGCCGTGTTTGGGGCCGGGTTACGCACATGTGAATGGCCGCGGGATGTTGTTGGCCGTTGAACCGCCAACCCCGCGTCTTCATGAAGTCGTTCACGTGATAGATGTCGAAGTCATTCGAACGGAGGGCGAAGCAGAACGTCGGCGAACCCATGAGCTCGAGCGCGGGCTCCGCCTTGACCGCATCCTGCATCTTGAACGAGGTGTCGAAGATCTGTTTCGCATAGCGTAGGTAGCCTTGCTTGCCGTAGCGGACCATGGCCGCCCATGTCGCGGCGATCAGCCCGCCCGAACGGCTGCCGGCGAGGCCGTTCGACGCGTAGATCCCGCCCTTCCAAAGCGGCTCGATGTAGTACTGGTATTTTCGGAATGAGGCGTCTCGATAGACGACCACCGAGGTGCCCTTGAGGCCGTAGCCGAACTTATGCGTGTCAGCGGAGATGGAAGTCACGCCGGGCAGTCGAAAATCAAACGCCGGGATGTCATAGCCGAGCGCCTCACCCCAGGGCAGGATGAAACCACCCAGGCAACCATCGACGTGTAAGCCGATGCCATGCTTCACAGCGAGATCCGACAACGCTTCGATGGGATCGATCGTGCCGTAGGGGTAATTCCCCGCCGACCCCACCAGGGCGATGGTGCGATCGTCAATGCGATCGCGAACGAAATCGACGTCCACCAGGGTGCTTGTCGGGTCGGTGGGCGCTTCGACGACCTCGACGCCTAGCAGGTGCGCTCCCTTTCGGAAGGCAGGGTGTGCGGTTTCGGGAATGATGGCCTTGGGTCGGTCGATGCCTCGCTCGTCGCGCGCCTTGTCCCGATATACGAGCAAGGGATTGATGATGCTCTCCGTCCCGCCAAAGCCGACCGCGCCACAGGCCTTGTGCGCGGGGTCGTGCTTGCTCACTTCCGCTCCGTGCATGAGGTCGAGCGTCATCGCGATGATGTCCGATTCGAATCGAGTCATGCTCGGGCAAAGGTCTCGTTGAAGCGAATTCACGTATGAAAAGAGCCCGAAGACGGCGTTCAGGAAATCGTAGTGCTCGTGATCGCCGCTGTACATCGTCCCGGAGCAACGTCCGTTCTCCCAAGCTTCGTCTTCTTGCTGCGCGATGGTCCGCAACTCCTCGAGGATCGCATCAGTCGATCGGCCTTCCTCCGGAAAGTCCCGAATCACACCGTGACTCTCGGCATAGGGATAGAGGCCTCTCATCAAGGATTCGATCGTGTCGCTCATGACTCACTCCAGTCGTTCAATGCATGGAATACGGGACGGTTCTTCTTGAACGCCCGGACGAACTGCTCGAACATGCCGTCGTAGCGGGCCGAATGCTCGCCGCGGGGTTCGTGCGTCGCCGCAACGGGAACGTTCGCTTCGATGTCGTCGAGCGTGAGCTCGCCTAGGTGGTGAAATGCGAGGAGCGCAACGCCACGGCTCACGGCGAACTCTGGGTCGCGGAGCCGGTCGATCGGGACCTTGATGATGTCGGCAAAGATCTGCGACCAAGCCGAAGAGAGCGCCCCGCCGCCGTAGTATTTGATTCGCGAAATGTCACGCTTGGCAAAACGGGCGACGCGCTCTTGCACCCAGCGAAGATTGAATGCGACACCTTCGAGCACCGCCCGCCCAAGGTGCTCCCGGGTGGTCTGGAGCGAAAGGTTCAGGAACCCGCCGCGCACTTTGCCGTCCTCCGCGGGCGTCACCGAACCGGTGAGCCAGGGAAGAAAGAGCACGCCATCGCTGCCCGGCGCGACCGATTCGATCGCCGGTTCCAGCGCGGCGAATTTCTCTTGCAAGCTGTGGTTACCGAACCCGTCACGCGCGAAAACAAGGCGTTCGAGGAAATACTCGAGCGCCCCTCCGCCGATTCCCGCTTCCGCCATGACGAAGTTCTTGCCGGGAATCGGCGACGGCATGCTCACCAGCGAGTTGAGAATGTCGGTCTTTTTGAAGTCGACATGCGTGACGCAGACGCCCGTGGTGCCCATCGAGATACCGGCATGGCTCCCAGTGAACGCCGCCGCTCCGACGCCCCCAGCCTGGGTGTCGTTGATCGAAGGAAAGACGAGCGTGTCCTTGGACAGGCCGAGACGTTCGGCAACGTCAGGAAGGACCGGTCCGAGAGGCTGGTCGACCCGAACGATCTTTGGCAGCTTCTCAGGGTCCAGGCCGGACCATTTCACGAGTGTGGGATGATATGCGGGTTCGGATCCACGATTGTCGGTCAGCAACATTAGAAAGCTCGAGCACGCATTGGAGACATGACGGCCGCAGAACCTCATCGCTACGTAGTCCGCGGGCTCTAGAAAGGTCGCGGTCCGCGCGTAGACTTCTGGACGCCCGAATTTGACCCAGCGCATATGCGACAGAGAATCCGCCCCGGAGTCGAGCGGCGGAATGCCGTGTACCTGGATCCAGCGAAGTAACTGATACGGATTGGGCTTCATGCCGGCGCCGCCGGGAAGCGCTTTCAATCGTGCAGGCGCGCCGCGCTGGTCCATCCACACGACCATGTTTCCGCTGGGACGGCCGTCTGCCCCAACCGGGACGATCGACGAGTACTGACTCGCGCAGGCGATGCCTCGGATTTCACGGCGGTCCGGAAGCGCCGTGAGGGCTTCATCAGCCGCCGAAAGCACGGTCTGCCACACCTTCTCAGCATCCTGTTCCGCTCCACCGTCGGCGCTGAGGATCGTTTCGGAGGAACCCCGCCCCGTGCCAAGCAAGGTGCCATCCGAGCGGACGACGGCGGCTTTCACGTTCGTGGTCCCAAGGTCGATGGCGAGAATCGGCAATGGCTCGTACCTCACGCTCAAACGCCATTCTCGGTCTCGGAGGCGTCGGAGCGCCGCAACGTAACACAAAGGATGGGGTAGAGTACGCACGGTAGCGGGTCGTGCCGCTAAGGAGGTGTCGATATGTCGGTGAAGGCGATCCCCGAAGGGTTCCATTCGGTCACTCCGTACTTGCTGGTCAAGGACGGTGCCAAACTGATCGAGTTTGTCGAGAGTGCTTTTGGCGCAGAGCAGGTCGAACGACTGGAGGACCCCGACGGCACCGTCAGACATGCTCAGGTGAAGATCGGCGACTCTTTCGTGATGCTCGGCACACCGCAGGGTGAGCCGATGCCCTCGTCCTTGTATCTGTACGTGCCGGATTGCGACGCGGTGTATGCGCAGGCGTTGGCGGCCGGAGCCACCTCGATTATGGAACCGGCAGACCAGTTCTACGGCGACCGCGGCGCGGGCGTAACCGACCCATGCGGGAACCTCTGGTGGATCGGCACGCACATCGAAGATGTGTCCCACGAGGAGCTACAGCGACGCGCCGCCGAAGCCCGGAACTGAGCCCTGCTCACTGCTGGATGCAGTACAGGCGCAACCGTGTGTCGCAAGATGGGGTGATGTTCTCGGTCCAGGTCGCGGACGTCGAAGCCGAGTCCCCACACAAGGCTTCCTCGAGCGCCGAGTCGGTCGTGAACCCCTCACAATCGTCCATCGGGTAAGGCTCGCCCGTAGATAAGGTTCCAGTCCAGGCTTCGCCGGGACGGGGTACACCTCCGGCGTCGAGGTTGATCGCAGCGAGGATCGAGCCGTCGACCAAGTCGTCCCAGTCCTCGGCGACCACGGTGTCGTCGACCAGAATGTAGGGACCTGTCGCGTGAACCACGCGATCAGCAACGGCCGAGTCTTTCGTGGAAAGCCAAGCCTTGTACACGCCTTCCAGACTCGCCGCCGCGGCTTGCTCTGCGCAGATCTCGTCTGCGCCGGCAATACCGCCCAAGTCAGCAGTGTGGGCAGTGTTGGTGAGGAAGACTCGCCACTCGGAATGCCCTCCACCCGCACCGCCCTCGCCACCACCGCCAGCTTCGCCGCCACCGCCAGCTTCGCCGCCACCGCCAGCCTCGCCACCGCTACCGGCACTGCCACCACTGCCAGCTACGCCGGACTCGTTGCCCGCGTCCGAACAACCTAGAAAGCCAGCCAACGAAACGGCTAGAAGTAAGTAAAGAGGTCTCATCGTCTGCTCCGAAGCTCAGTCTTGCCCTAACGCACGTCCTTTCGCACGCCGCGGCCGTGGTAACAAGTAAACACGCCTGTTGACCAGCGAGCCCACGCGGAAGAGCATCGCCGCGCGACGAAGGACGGCGGACATGGACAAGACTGCATTTGTGACCGGGGGAACCGGCTTCATCGGGCTCAATCTCATCGAGCTTCTCGTCGACCAGGGCTGGAAGGTGACCGCGCTTCATCGGCCAACCTCCGATTTGACGTATCTCCGGCGATTCCCGATCGACTTGGTCGAAGGGTCTATCACCGACAGAAACTCGCTGGTTCGCGGTCTTCCCGAGGGCACCGAGGTCACCTTCCACGTCGCAGGGGACACGAGCTTCTGGTCGAAGATGAACGCACAGCAAGACGCCATCAACATCGACGGAACGCGCAACATGGTCGAAGTCGCGGCATCGAAGGGCGTCGAAAGATTCATTCACACCTCGAGTGTTTCAGCTTGGGGTCGCGTAGAGGGTCGGGTGACGGAGGAAACTCCGCTGAAGGGCAAGGATTCGTGGATCAACTACGAGCGCAGCAAGCACCTGGGTGAGCTCGAAGCGTTCAAAGGTGTCGATCTCGGGATGGAAGTCGTTTCGCTCAACCCCTCGAACGTAGTCGGCCCGTTCGACACAAACACCTGGGGGCGCCTCTTCTTCATGCTCCGGGACAACGCGATTCCGGCAGTCGCGCCAGGAGTGTCGTCGGTAGCGCATGTGCACGATGTCGTCCGCGCGCATCTAGCCGCGGTGGAGAAAGGCACGAGCGGCGAACGGTACATCTTGGCGGGCGACGACTCTTCGATGGGCGACTTCGTCGCAGTTTTCGCGCGCCTCCTCGGCGTCGAAGCCCCGAGAGTCGCACCGCATTGGGTGCTCAAGGCGTTCGGCCGTCTCTCCGTCATATTTGCCGCGCTGACCGGAAAAGAGCCGGATGTCACTCCGGAAATCGCCGCCGTCACGAGCCAAACCAAGCTTTCGTTTTCGAGCGAAAAGGCCATTCGAGAATTGGGCTACCGGATCCCGCCGATGGATGTCGCGATCAAGGACAACTACGACTGGTTGGTGAAAGAAGGGCTGCTCACCGGGCTTGATTGACCACATCACCGGCTCCGAGTCGACGAAATCACGCCTAGCCGAGTGGGTCGACTCGGAGGCGGGTCAGCTGAAGCTTGCAGATATGCCAGTGCCCATTCTCTTTGCGGTACTCCTCGTGATAGTGGCCGTAGCCCCGGATACCGCGCCCAGGCTTGAACTCGACATAGTCGAACATCGCCCAAACGCCTCGAGCCTCCGTACGGCTGATGAGCTCGATCTCCGGCATGTGGCCGTGGTGCACCGTCTTGGCTTTGCGCACGGCCTTGCGAATGAAATCGACGACGTTCGCGCGCCCTCGAATTGTGTCACCGGGCGCGTGTTTGTCCTGCGAGACATCGACGACCACGTCGTCGCTGAAAACTTGTGAGAAGGGCAGCCACTGCTTGGTGTCCATCAAACGAAAGTAGCGGGCCTTGAGCTGTTTGATCGATTCGATTTCGAGCAGCCGTTCTGCGGCAGAGAAATCCCCGTCCGATTCTTCTCCCATCGGGGGATTATCTCGCCCTTCGCCCAGGCGCGCCAGTGGCAAAGTCAGTCCGCGGCGGCGAGGCTTTCGACCGTCTTCATCAGCTCCTTGCTGAATACGCGACCGGCAAGCGATTTCCTGGTCTTCTTGGCGACGCGTTCCCAAGCGCCTCGGCTCGGCACGTTGTCGACTTCCTGAAGTCCGCGCTCGACCAGCACGCGATAAGATTCTTCATCGTCCTTGACGAGTATTTCGTCCATGGCGTCGGCGGCACGTTCTGCCGTTTGGAAGAGGATTTTCTGATCGGAGGGGCGGAGCTGCGCCATTTTCTCTTTCTTGATGATCGAGCCGCCGGTGATGATGTTGAGGTTGTCTTTCGCGACATAGTTGAGGCGCGTGTACCACTGGTACGCGACGGCTCCGATGGTCGAGATCGCGAGGGTGTCAATCATGCGGGTCTCGAGCGCCCCGTAGACCTCGTGGGCGCCGATGCGCACCGGGTTGGCCCCGATGACGCCGATGTAGGCATCGAACACCGGATCGCCCTTCCAGACCCAGGGCCGCGCACGTTTGAGATCGTTGGGCGCCATGAACGGCTTCGCCGAGAAGAGGCGATTCTTGCCACCGGTGCCCCAGGCGAGAAGGTGGAACCCCTTGGCCTCGTACAGGCCGCGAAGGCGCTCACCCAGGCCCTGCCAGACGCGCTCGAGCTGCTCGTACTCGGTGACGACCCCCGGCACCGTGAGCGCGTAGATAGCTGGGACGATGATCCCCAACCCGGTCGTGGTTGCGCCCGCTGCGTCGATCTGACCTGCTCGGATCTTTCGAATGAAATCTCGCTCGTCGCCCTGACTGCCGCCGGTGTAGATCGTGAGCTTGACCCTGCCTTCGGTTTCCTTTTCGACCTGAGCTCCCCAGGCGCGAAGGACTTTGCCGAACGCCGAGTTTGGTGTCGCGAGCGACGCGAAGCGAATTGTGATCGGCTCTTCCCCCGCAGCTTCCGCTACGGTGGCCTTCCCCGGAACGAGCAGCGCCGCAACAACGAGCGCGGCAACCAAAGCGTGCCTGCAGTGTCTCATGGAGACCGGTTTTTACTACAGCTCGCCGGGATCGTACAGTCCGGCCTCCGCCGAAGATGATGCAAGGGGCGCTGGCTTGGTTTCGGGTCCAAATGGCTCGAGCCAGAGGATCAGCGCCGGCATCAAGAGGAAGTCCGCAACGAGCGCTACGCCAATGACCGTCGACAGCAGAATTCCAAAGCTCTTCTGGCCGTCCATGACCGAAAACACGTTCGTCAGGAAGCCGAAGACCAAGATGGCGGAGGTGATGAAGAGCGCGCGGCCAACTCCATCCATCGACGCGAAGAGCGCCTTCTTGTAGTTGCCGAGCTTCCCGAACTCATGATGATAGCGGGTCATCAAGTGAATCGTGTCGTCGACGGCAATGCCTATTGCCACGGGCGCTATGAGAAGGCGGTAGTAGTCCAGGTGCCAGCCGGCCCAGCCCATCGCGCCCAGCACCAGAATCACCGGTGTGACGTTTGGGATCATCGAGACGAGGCCGATCTTCACGGAACGGAACACGACGATCATCATGATGCTGACGACGGTCAGCGCGAGAAGCGCTCCCTGGATCTGGCTCCAGGTGATGTACTCGACGAACTTCAGCCAGAGCGCACCGATGCCCGTCACGCTGAACGTGGATGCGGTCAGGGGCTCCTCGTCTAGATGTGCGTTGATTTGTTCGACGATGCCGAGCAGATTGTTGGTGCTCGTCATCTTGCAGCGAAGCTCGAGCGTCGCGCGGGCGTAGTCGATGGACAGGTAGTCGCGAATCTCCTCGCCGCCGGACATTTCGTAGACGAGGAGATACTGAGCGATGAGCTCCTGACTGTCGGGGATCCTGTAGAAATCGGGGTTGCCGTTGTGGAAGCTCTGATTGATGTCTTTCATCAGATCCACGACCGAGTAAGTCTTCGTGACGAGCGGATGGCGCTCGGCCTCACGCTGAACCCGCTCGATTTCGCGGAGCACGGCCGGGTTCTTGATGCCGTCGTCTTCGCCGCTGTCGAAGACGTAGACGATCGAATAGTTGCCGGCCATGTTGTCGTCGACGAACTGCGTGGTTCGACGGATGGGGATCTTCTCCGAGAACTCGGTCAGGAAGTTCGAGTCCACGGTGAGCATCGAAATCCCGACGCCGGAAACGACGAACATCAGCGCGGACACGACGAGAATCGGGTTCCGGAACCGGATGACGAAGCGCGCCACGGCGGCAAGCACGGCACCGAGCACTTGGCCGCGCCTCGCCGAGCTCTGTGTTTTCGATGGGTCATCGGGCGTTTGCTCCGGACCGAGCGAAAGGAAGGCGACGAGAATGGTGACCGTGGCGGCGAAGGCCGCGATGACGCCCGCAGCGCTGTAGACCGAGAGATGGGCCACCGATTTCACCGGGGACAGCGAGAGCGACAGAAACCCCGCTGCTGTGGTGATGCTCGTGAGCAGGCAGGGAGGACCCACTAGGTAGAGCGTTCGGCGGATCGCGTCGCGCCGATTTCCCAGCTTCCGCTGGTAGATGTTGAACTCGGACAGGATGTGAACGGAGTCCGCCACGCCGACGGCAATCAGCAGGGTCGGCATCATGCCGAACATGAAGTCGATGTCCCAACCGATGACCCCGATGACCCCGACCGAAACCGCCATCGCGAACGCTACGACCATCAGGGGCCCGACGACGCCCATCGTGCGGCGAAACACCAGGATGAGACTCAGGATGATGACCAGGAAGCTAGCGGTCATCAGCACGGGCATGTCTTGTTCGAAGAGGACGGTGTTGTACGTGGCGTTGAGCGCTACATCCCCGGAGTGGAAGAACTCGAGCCCGTCGTATTCGGGGCGCGCGAGGATGTCCTCGATCGCCACGAAGCTGACTTGTGGATACAGGTTCCCCAGGCCGTTGCCACCATCGGGGTCGAGCCGTATCTCATCGAGCGCATCGACGCTGGAGCGGTTCATTTCCACGATGACCGCCCCGAGCCCGCCGTCGGAGCTGACGAGCCCGCCTACGTAGAGAGGCTTCTTCATCACCTTGTCGCGAATGACGTAGAGCGCTTCCTGGGTCTCGGGGAACTCTGCGAGCAGATCGTAGACGAGGATGTCGTCCGGAGGCGCACCCTCCATGAACTCGACGTTGGACAGGCTCGTGACGTCTTTGACGAAAGGCACTTCGTCCTCGAGCGCCTCGGTGAGCGACTCGATCTTTCGCATCGCCTCGAGGTCCCAAGCCCCGCCCTTTGCACGGTAGACGATGTATCCGACCTCGTCGGACTCGAAATCGTCACGGTACTGAAGATAGGCGCCGTAGGTCGGGTCGTCGGTGTCGAAGAAGGCCGCGACGCTGCTGTCCACCCGGGCCCCACTCGCCAGGTAGCCGACGAGACCCCAGAACGCGAAGCTCGCCATGATCACGAACCAGCGGTGATCGTAGGACCAGCTCCCGATCGCTTGGAACATAGCGCCGAGGCCTGACATCGCGTCTTCGCGTTCACCACTCATCGTACGGGTCTCGTTTCTGTCGGCCTTGCACTACGGCAACGTCAGTAATGGAACTCGATGTCGAGCTTGATGTAGGCGTCATTTCGAAAAGCTTGGAGCACATTGCCGCGCTGCGGAATGTAGCCGACGCCTTCAACCAAGATCTTCCAGCTGTCGCCAAATCTCCGGGACGCTTCCGCGGAGATCAACACCGAGCCGTCTT